>CAIOSS010000757.1 GCA_903860995.1 uncultured delta proteobacterium
CTTGCGCACCCGCCGCGTGGAGACCCCGAAGAACACCTCTGCGGTGTCGAGAAACTGCACGATGTCGCGCGCCGGGAGGTCTTCGATGCCCAGGAGGTGTCGGACGGAGCCGTTCATCGCGGGCGGGAGGATATGCTCAACCACCGTGCGTGGGGTTGTTTTCTGCGGCCCCGAGCACCTCGACGACGGCGTGGCTGGCGTCGCCCGGGTCGACGCGCACCTCGACGCGCTCGCGCCGCGAGGTCTCCACCCGCAGCCCCACGTAGTCGGCCTGGATGGGCAGCTCGCGGTGGCCGCGGTCGACCAGCACCGCGAGCTCGATGGCCCGCGGTCGGCCGTAGTCCATCACGGCGTCGATGGCCGCGCGCGTCGTGCGCCCGGTGTACAGCACGTCGTCGACCAAGATCACCACCCGCCCCTCGACCTCGAAGGGAATCTCGCTCCGGCCGATCTGGGGGTTGGGCAGCGCGGTCGCCGCGTCGTCCCGGTAGAGGGTGATGTCGACCGTGCCGACGAGCACCCCCGCCCGCCCCGCGTCGACGAGCAGCGCGTGCAGGCGCGCCGCGAGGGGGATGCCGCCCCGGCGCACGCCTACCAGCGCGAGCGCCGCGCCGTCGGGGTGCCGGGCGGCGATCTCCCGCGCGACCCGCCCGAGCGCCGCGCCCACCGCGGAGCCGTCCATCACCACGCGGGCCGCCTGCGTCGTCGCCGTCGTCATGGCTCGACGATAGACGCCCGCGCCGCGGAGCCGCAACGCCTGCCTTGACCCGCGCGGGCGCCGCGGGCGATACCCCCGGCACGCCCCCTCCAACCTCCAGGCCGCCCACCGATCGAGCCCGATGACCGCCCGGATCCTAGTTGTCGAAGACAGCGCGACGGTGCGACATCTGGTCGAGTCCATCCTGCGTGCCGCGGGCTACGCCGTGGAGACCGCGATCGACGGCGTCGAGGGCCTCGAGCGGGTGCACCGTACGGTCTACGACCTCGCCCTGGTCGATTTCGTCATGCCGCGCCTCAACGGCTACCAGTTCGCCCAGGCCCTGCGCGGCCTGCCGGGCGGCAACGACCTGCCGCTGATACTGATGTCCGCCCGCGCGGAGTCCATCGGCGCGCGCTTCGGCCAGCAGACCGGCGCCGTCGCGACGCTCTCCAAGCCCTTCACCCCCACCGACCTGCTCGACCTCGTGCGCTCCACCCTCGAGCGCTCGCGCGTCACGGCCAACGCCCTCACCAGCGTCCTCGCCGGTCCCACCGAGCGGCCCGCCGCGCTGCGCTCGCCCCGCGCCGAGCGCCTCGCGCAGTGGGTGGTCGGCCCAGAGGCCGCGCGCGATCGCCTGCTCGACCTCCTGGTGCGCCACGTCGGCCCGGTCGTGCGCGAGATCGCCGGCGTCGCGGCGCACGACGACCTGCTCTCGCAGGCCTTCCGGCACCACGTGAGCCTCGCCGCGGCCGTCGAGATCGCGCGGGAGGCCCGCACCCTCGACCCCTCCCTGCGCGGCGCCGCCGGGCTCGAGGGCGTCGTCGGGGTCGTCTCCCTCGCGCAGGTGCTGCGGCTCGTGGAGTCCGCGGGCCTGAGCGGCGTGCTGCGGGTCGAGCGCGCGGCGAAGGTCGGCGCCGCGGCCGTCGAGATGAGCCTGCGACCCGGGGTGATCGACCAGGTCGTCGGGATGGGCGTCGGGGCCGAGCACCGGCTGGGGCGTCACCTCGTCGGGGCCGGGGCCCTCCCGCGGGCGGCCCTCGATGCCTTCATCGCTTCGGGCGTGGCCCGCGGCGCGCCCCTCGGCCGGGCCCTCGTGGCGGCGCAGCGCATCTCCGAAGACCACCTCGCCGCGGCCCTCGCCGCGCAGACGACGGAGCTGTTCAGCGAGGCTTCGCGGTGGATCGGCGGGCGCTTCCGCTTCACCCCGGGCGAGTGCCTCGCGGTCGGCGACGGGGCCCTGGGCCTGGGCGCCGAGGAGTGCATCGCCGAGGCCGCGCGCCAGGCCGCGGAGTGGGAGACCATCGAGTCCCTCGTGCCGCTGGAGCACGCCGTCGCGCTGCGCGAGACCGGCGTCGGGGCCGCGCACGACCCCGACTCGCGGCGGGTGCTCGCCGCGGTCGACGGCGAGCGCAGCGTGCGGGAGATCGCCCGGGAGCTGGAGCTGAGCCCGATGGCGGTTGGCCGCGCCCTCGTGACGCTGCTTCGCGCGCGAGCGATCTCGGTCGTGCCTCCGATGTCCGCGAACTCGTGATGAGTTGTAGCGGCGCGAATGCCGCTGGGCTTAGTATCCTGGGCTAACGCGGATGTCGCACGACCTGAAGGCCGATGGAGTCGAGAGCCCGTCCCCGCGAAGTCTTCCGCCGACCGCGCCGGTCGACCGCTCGCCCTTCCCGGTAACACCCGCGACGGCCCAGGCGTGGGCGGAGGTGCTGCGGGTGCTCCGGGCGGAGGCCGAGATCGTTACCGCGAAGGAGCAGCGGTCGGTGATCCTGCACGGCATCGCGGAGCTGGAGGAGTCGCTGCTGGGCGACCAGCCCGCCGCCGCGCGGAGCCACCTGGCGGCGTACAACGCGCGCTCGTCGTTTCGGCCGCCGCTCGACGCCCTGGTGCGGCTCTACCGACGGCGCGCGAGCTTCGCCAACCTGGGCAAGCTGCTTGAGGCGCAGGCGCGCTCGGCGCCCACGGCGCGCGACAAGGCCGACGCCCTGGTGCTGCGCGGCGAGCTCGCGGAGGACGCCCTCGGTGACCGTGACGCTGCCGTCGTCGCCTACGAGGCCGCGGTCGCCGCCGATCCGACGCATGCCCTCGCGTGGGCGGACCTGGAGCGCGCGGCGCTCGTCCGCGGCGACGCCGCGCAGCGGGCCAAGGCCGTCGGGCAGCTCGCGAAGCTCACCGACGACCCAGGGCGCCGCGCGGCGCTGCTGTTCGAACTCGTGGAGATCCACTCGTCGCGCGCCAACTCGGAGTCGCTCGAGCAGGCGCTGAGCTGCCTGCACGAGGCCGCCGCCATCGAGCCCGCGCGCTGGCGCGCCCTGGTGGGCGTCGAGCGCCTCGCGCTGCGCCTCGGGCGCCTCGACGACGCCGCATCGGCCATGGAGGCGAGGGCCGACCTCGCGGCGGCGGTGTCCCGCGGCGAGCTCACGGCGGCGCAGCTCGGTGGTCCCCTCCACGAACTCGGCAGCGCGCCCGTGGCCCGCCGGCTCGCGGCGCAGCTGCACCTCGCGGCGGCGCGGGTGCACCTCTCCTTCGCCGCGGAGTCGGCGACCATCTCGCACCGCATCGAGCGGGCGCTCTCGCTCGACGACGACGTCCGGTCTCGCTTCGGGTCGATGATCCTGGCCGACCTGGCGGGCGAGATCGAGGAGTCCGCGCGGCACGCGGAGTGGCTGCTGGGCAGGGGCTTCGGCGACGAGGCGATGCGCGCGTCGCTGCACTTCCGCTGCGCCGAGCGCGCGGCGCTCGAGGGCAGGGTCCCGGAGGCGGGCGAGGCGCTGCGGGCGGCCCTGCGCTGCGACCCCTCGAGCGGCGCGGCGAGGGCGGCGCTCATCGAGCAGTCGTCGGTGTCGGGCGACCTCCACACGCTGCTCGCGCAGTACGAGCGGCTCGGCGCGCAGGCGGCCGACCCGTCCCACCGGGCAGCGCTGCTGCGGGCGAGCGCGCTGGTGGTGCTGCTGCTCCGCCGGGACGGACGCGAGGCGCTTCGCCGCGTGCGTGAGGCGCTCGAGCTGCAGCCGGGCGACGTGGTGGCGCGGCGCATCCACCTCTTCCTGCTGAGGCGGCCCGACCTCGCGGCGGCCTTCGAAGAGCCGAGGACCCACGCGCAGGAGCGGGTCGCGGCGATCGAGGCCCTGCTGCCCCACGTGGCCGACGCGGACGAGCGCGCCGCGCTGCTGCTCGAGCAGCTCTTCGACGAGCTGGTCGACCTGCAGGACGCGAAGGCCGCGGCCATCACCGCCGAGCAGCTCGTGGAGGCCACGGGCGACGCCGCGTGGACCAAGGAGCTCGCGGCGGTCCTGTGGGCTTCGGTCGGCTCGATGGCGTTTGCGTCGCGCTGGGCGGCCTCGCTCCACGATGCCCTGCTCTCGGCGGACGGACACGGTGGCCCCTGGGCCGCGCTCGCGGCGCGCTGGGCCTGGGCCGCGGGCGACGAGGCTCGCGCGCGGGAGATCGCCGTCGGAGCCCACCGCCGTGACCCATCGGACCGCTACCTCACCGCGCTGTTGATGCGCCTCGCGTCCGCGGGGCGAGAGGGCGCGCTGCTCCTGGAGACCGCCGAGCGGGCCGCGGATGCCGACGCGGACGGGGGCGTGCGCTGGCTCGTGCTCGCGGCCTCGTGGCTGCGCACCCTCGGCGCGCTCGACCTCGCGCGGCGCGCGCTGGCCGACGCGAGCGCGCGCGCGCCCAACGACCCGGCCGTGCACACGGTTGTGTTCGCGTCGTCGTCGTGGCTGGAGGACCCGTCGCTGCGCACGGCGCTGCTCGCGCGCGATGACCTCCCCGAGGAGCGCGGCGCCGACCTCGTCGCGCTGCGCATCGAGGAGGTGCTCTTCCGGCTCTTCGTCGACCGCGACCCCGCCGAGGCGGGCGCCGCGATGGAGCGCCTCGCGGCGCGGGGCGGCCGCGACGAGGTCGCCGCCTCGCTGCTCGAGCTCGTGCTGCGGGGCGCGTCATCGGGGGCCGACAGCCCGGCGACCGCCGAGGTGCTGCGGGCGCTCCTGGCGCTGGTCGACGCGGCCGACCCGCTGCGAGCAGGGCTGGAGCTCGAGCTCGCCCGCGTGCTCGGCGCGACGGCGGACACTCAGCACGAGGCCGCCGTCGCGCGTGGCCTCATCGACAGCGACCAGCCCGCGACCGGGGCGACGCGGCTGATGAGCCTCCTCGACACCATCCAGCGGGACGCCTTCGAGCTCGTCCCGAGCGCGCTGCTGCGCCTCGCGGACATCGAAGAGGGCGACGCCCGGGAGCAGCTCCAGGCGGTCGCCCTCGTCGGGCTCTGGTCGAAGGGGCGCGCCCGCGAGGCGCTGGCGCTGGCCGACGCGATCCCCGGGCGGGTGGCGTCGTCGCTGGTGCGCAGCGAGTTGCCCCCGGGGGGCGTCGAGGGCGCGGCGGTGTTCGCGCGGGCGCTGTCCGAGCGAGCGCGCATCGCGGGTCGCGAGGCGCAACTCGGGTGGCGCGCCGCGGCGGCCAACTGGCACTCCGTGGGCGGAGACCCGTCGTCGGCGCTCGCCGAGGCGGAGGGGGTCCTTGCCTCGCGCCCCGACGACGTGCTCGCGCGCGACGTGCAGCGGGTGGCGTCGCGCCGGCTGGGGCGATGGGAGGGGGTCGCGGAGGCCTGCGAGGCGCTCGGGCGGGTCGTGCGCGACAACGACCGCGCGGCCCGCTTCTGGGAGGAGGCCGGGGTGGTGTCGCTGGAGCACCTGCGGCAGCCGTCCCGTGCCGAGGCGACGCTGCGCGAGGCGCTGGAGCGATCGCCCGGCCGGGCGGTGGCCTACCGGCTGCTGCGACGGTTGCTGGAGGCGCGGAGCGACTCGGCGGGGCTCGAGGCCCTGGTGTCCCGGCGCCTCGGCGCGGAGCGCGACCCCGCGGCTACGGTGGCCCTGCGCTGGGAGCAGGCCCGCCTGCGCCGCGCGCTCGGTCTCCGCGAGGGCGCGTTGGAGAGCGCCGAGGCGGTGGTCGCGGCCGAGCCCCACCACGTGGCGGCGCTGGCCCTCATCGCGGAGATCCACGCCGCCTCGGGGAGGCTCCGGGAGGCGGCAGACGCGCTCGCGGCGCTCGGCGCTGCGCCCTCCGCGCCGGAGGGCCAGCGGCGGGCTGCGCTCGTGGGCGCGCTGGAGATCCGGCAGTCGCGGCTCGGCGACGCCGCCGGGGCGCTGCAGGTGCTCACGAAGTTCGAGGGGCTCGGGTGGCTCGACCAGGCGCTCGCCCAGCGCGCGATCGCCCTGGCCGAGGGCGCGGGCGAGTCCGCGGCCGCGATCCGCTTCGGCGAGGCATCGCTGCGGCTCGCGGACTCGGAGGATGCCCGGCTGGCGGCGCACCTCCGGCTCGTGGCGCTGCACGCCGACGGGGCGGGCGATCGGGCTGCCGCCTGGCGCGCGGTGGGCGCAGCGCACGCGCAGTTTCCGGCGTCCCTGGCGGTGCTGCGGGCGGCTGCTGCCCGCGGC
>CAIOSS010000758.1 GCA_903860995.1 uncultured delta proteobacterium
AGGACCAGTACGACGCACCATGCGAGACGAGGACGAGCCATGACGGAGGGCTCTACGTTGCGCCTCGCGAGGGTGTCAAGGCGCTCAATTGTCCGGGGCGCCAGCGGTGACCCAATCAACCACGAGGCGGGTCTGCGCGTCGCTGAGCGGCGCCCGCCCGAGGGGCATGCGCGCGCCCCAGATGGGCCCCTCACCGAGGAGCTTGTAGATCACGTAGCTGTACTCCGGTCGCCCCTGCCCCGAGGTGATCCCCGGGTCGATGCGAGGCAGCGCCGACCAGCGCGGGTCGAGCATCTCGAGCGCGGCGCGGCCGGCTCGCTGGCGGGCCATCACGCCGAGGCACGACGTGCGTATCGCGCGCGGCGATGACAGGTCGAGGCCCATCGCAGGGTCGACCTCGCCGTGACAGCCCGCGCCCACGCAGGTCGCGAGGAGCAGCGGAGCGACGTCGCGGCGCAGCGACGGCCGGGCGTCCGGCGGAACCGCCTCGCGCACTGTCGGACGGAAGCGGACCACCACGGGGGCGGCGAGCGCGCTGCCGTCCCACCCCCGCAGACCGACGTCCACGGTGAGCACGTACTCCAGGCCCGGCCGGAGGTCGTTGGGGTTGGGGTAGAGGCTGAGCTCTCGGCGCACCATGTCGTAGCGAATGCCCGCGAAGGCCTGGAGCCCGCCGGTGGTGACGCGGAGCTGTGTGCGGTCGATGGTGGCGGGCGCGAGCAAGCGGTCGAAGCGAACCCTCAACGGCGGCCCGATCGGGTGTGACCCGCGGCCGCCGTCGGGCACATCGGGCGTGGTCTCAACCACGCGGAGGATCTCAGTCTGGGGGATGTCGGAGGGCAGCGCGTCGCACGCGCCGAGGAGAGGGACGAGCCCGATCAGGAATCGGCGTATTCGTTGATCTGCTCGCGCACCACCTGATCGGTGATGCCCCGGGTGATCATCGGCTTGAGTACGTCGGCGAGGGTCAGCAGGAGGTCGTCGACCGACCCGTCCTGGTTGAGCTTCTGGAGGAGCTGACGCGACTCGTGGTTGTCGTCCTTCCGAAGAAAGTCGCGAACGGTGTCGATGTCGATGTCGCCCTGAAAGTCGAGCTGGATGTTCTCGAGCAGATAACGGACAAGTTCCTTCACAGACGCCCTCCTCGGGAGCGGTGCGCGATCGCACGCGGGACCGTCTCATAGCCCCACCCCCGACAGGGCGGCAAGGCCAAAGTACACCACCGTACAACCCCGTCGGGCGACGGGGTTTTCGATCACTCCTCCCACCACGGCCGCTGCGCCGGCGTACCGGGAGCGGGCGGCGTGCCGGGTGCCGCCGGGGTACCTGGGGCCGTCGGGGTACCTGGGGCCGTCGGGGTACCTGGAGCCGTGGGGGCGCCGGGTCGCACGGTCGCCGGGGGGGTGCCGGGCCGGGTCGCGCTCGGCGGCGGCGGGTTTTCGACCTCGAGCGTCGGGGCAGAGACCAGCCACCAGGGGAGTTCGCGCCCCTGGGCGTCGAGGCCGAGGA
>CAIOSS010000759.1 GCA_903860995.1 uncultured delta proteobacterium
CTCCGCTGCCCGGCGCCCTCGAGCGCCCTCGCTGGCTCGCCCGTCACCCTCCGCGCGACCGGCGCCGGCGCCGCGACCACGGTGCGCTGGAGCGTCACCACCGCCCCCAGTTACACCCGCGCCTACCGCTTCGCGTCGGTCTACGACGACGCTGACGTCGGCGCGATGGTCGGTCGGGGCACCGAGGTGCCCTTCACGTCGGTGATCGTCGGCGAGTTCACCGTCCACGCCGAGGCCGTTTACCCCAACGGCACCATCGATCAGTGCGACACCACGGTCACCATGCGCGGCCACGGCCTCCGCATCGAGCTCAGCTGGAACACCCAGGACACCGACGTCGACCTCCACGCCCTGCGCGAGTCGACCGGGCGCTGGTTCACCTCTCAGGACTGCTACTACGCGAACCGTCGCCCGGACAGCTCGCTGCCCGAGGACAGCCGCCGCTGGCTCGACACCGACGATGTCGACGGTGAGGGCCCCGAGAACATCCGCGTCGACACCCCCGCGACGGACCGCGACTACCAGATCGGCGTGCACTTCTACTCGGCGCACGGGCAGCGCACGCCCACCCGCGCAACGGTCGTGATCTACTGCGGCGAGCAGCGCATGGGCAGCTACCAGCGTGTCCTGACCGGCGACCGCGGCAGCCCCAACGCCAACGACTTCTGGCACGTCGCCGCGGTGCGCTTCGCCCCCGGCTCGGCCTGCACGGTGCGCTCGGTCGAGCAGCTGATGACCGCGACCCAGGCGCGCAACGGCGGCTGAAGCCCCACCGCCCCGGTCACGCCCGCATCGCACTCCCTCCCCGCATTCTCCGCTCCACCCCCCTCCCCAACCCCGAAGCCCCCCCCCGCCCGGCGTCTCAGTCGGGAAAGGTCGCGACGAAGGTCGTCCCGGCCATGGCAGACGGAGCACAAGCGCTGGCCAGGGGCGGAGCGAATGTTCCAGCGAGCATGCAGCCCGCGGTCGGCACGGAGAGGCGGATGCGTCCGAGGCCGCCCGCGCCGCTCCGACCGCCCGTGGCGAAGGGACTGGCGAGCCTGCCCACGCCGCCTACCGCAGAGATCCTTGCCGTCGGGCTCGTCGTGATCTGGGGCGCGCGGAGGAAGATCACGCCGCCCGAACCGCCGCCGCCAGCGGCGCCCGGGGCGGGGTCACATCCCTCCGCCATGCTCGTGCCCACGTACGCCGCGCCGCCAGCTCCCCCGTTCGCGAGGACCGATCCGCTCACGGTGATGCGCGTCATCGACGTGATGCGCAGCGCGCCGCCGCCGCCGCCGCCGCCGGAGGTACCGCCGGCGCCCGGCCGGAAGCCGTGGTCGGCGCTGCCACCCCCGCCGCCGGAGCCGGGCTGGAAGGTGGTCGCCACCGCGAGGTCAACGGCCGCCGCAGCGCCGATGCTCCCGCCCCCGCCGCCGCCCAGGAAGGCCCCCGGGATGCCCGACGCGCCGGCGCACTGCGCTCGACCGGTGGTCCCGTCCTCGCCGTCGTAGGGGGCGGCGTCGGCCGAGCCGCCGCGGCCTCCGCTCGCGCCGCCGCCCGCCGCGACACCCATGCAGTCGATCTGCCCTCTCATCACCGCGGGCGCAGGGACCGCGGGCAGCTCGCCCGGCCCTCCGCCCGCCGCCCCGCCGCCGCCGCCGCCGTAGGCACGCAGGCCCGTGAACACGCCGCCGCCGCCACCGCGGGCATAGGTCGCCGTGA
Source organism: uncultured delta proteobacterium (assembly GCA_903860995.1). Classification (GTDB taxonomy): domain Bacteria; phylum Myxococcota_A; class Polyangia; order Polyangiales; genus SCUS01. The sequence continues at coordinate 1,705 of CAIOSS010000759.1, forward strand.
AGACGAAGGGCGACGTGAGGCACGCCCCGCCCTCGCCGATGGTGCACGTCCCGACGACGCTGAATGCGCCCATGCCCCCGGTCCCCGGGGCGCCAGCGCCGAAGGAGCACTCGGGGCCAGGCGGTGCCGCCACGGGCGCGCCGGTGAACCCGCCCGTCCCCGCGCGGCCTCGGGTGGTGCTGCTCGGAGCGATGGTCGACGTCGTCCCGGCGCCGCCCGAGAGGTCGAGGGTCCCTTCGATGACGACGTCGCCGGAGACCTGGAGATCAAGCGTGGCCGAGGACGTCGAGCGCGTGTCGAGCTGCACCACGACCCCCGCGGGAATACGGACCGACGTAAAGCTGTGCGTGCCAGCCGCGAGGTAGGTGGGGTTCACGCTGGGGTTGAACGCGACCTGGCAGAAGCCCGCGACGCAGGTCACGCCCGCCGCGCACGCCAGCCCGCAGCGGCCGCAGTGCGAGGCGTCCGTGGCGAGGCTGCGGCAGGCGCCCCCGCAGGTCACCTGCCCGGCCGCGCAGCCCGCGTCCGGGGAGCCGCCGACGTCGGAGGCGACGTCGGAGGCGACGTCGGAGGCCACGTCGGGGCGCACGACGTCAGCGCCGGCCGCGTCTGCCGCATCGCTCTGGGTCGAGGGACCGGCGTCGGTCGCCGCGTCGCCCGGCGTCGGGGTGCCGGCGTCGGGGCCTGCGTCGACGGTCGTCGGGCCCCCGTCGTCTGGCGGAAAGCCGATGGCGGCGTCGGAGGTGTAGATCGGCGGACGCGCGGCCTCGCCGCAGGCGCCACCCGAGAGCAACAGCAGCAAAGAGCCGAAGGGACGACGCGAAAACCGCATGCGGGCGGGACTATCACGGCGGCGTCCCCAACGGCCAGGAGCCGGGCGGCTCGGGTCAGCGCGGCGAAGGCCCAGCGCCCGCGAAAGGTGCGGAGGGTGTCGAGGGTGGTCCCGTCGGCGGCGACCAGGTGGTCATTGCAGGCCATGTCCTCCAGCTGCGGCCACTGGAGGTCACAGTCCACCTTCAGGAACATCACCAGCATCGGCGCGCCGGTCGGCGGCAGCGTGGCAGCGGAGGGCGTCGCCACAGACCCCCGCGCGGCGCGGTCGACGCCCGCCGCGACCCGCCCGATCGGGTGCTAGCCTGCGCGCTCGCGAACCACCGCCCACCAGGAGCGAACCCGATGCGTCGACCCGATTCCATCGTTGGCCTCACCCTCCACCTCGCGCGCCAGCGCTTCGGCGCCCCGGCGCTGCGCCGCGCGGCCCTCCTCGCTGGCGGCCTCGGTCTCGGCGCCGTCACCATGACAGCCCTCCCCCACGGCGCGCCCCCCGCCGCCCCCGCGGGCGTGCGCGTCCACCCCCGCGCTCACGCATGGTCGCTCGGCCAGTGCGCCTCGGGCCGCGTCGCGTGCCTCTCCGACGCGATGTGCGGCGTGGGCGATCGCTGCATCGACCCGCTACGCCTCGGCGCGCGCCTACGGTCCGTGGCGCCCCGGGAAGACGCCGTCACCGTATATCCCCACCTCGCGGTCGACGGCGACGGCTACGGCGTCGTGTGGGTCGCGGTCGGAGAGGAGGCCTCGGACATCTGGTTCGCGCGCCTCGACGGCGAGGGCAAGCGCCGCGGCGCCGCGGTGCAGCTCACCCGAGGTGGATCGCTCCGGCTGCGTCCGCGCCTCGCGCGCGGCGCGGCGGGCTGGGCCGTAGGCTGGCTCGACGTGAGCGAGGACGGCGTCGCGAGCCACGTCCTGCGACTCGCCCCCGACGGGCGCCCCCAGGGCGCGCCGGTGCGCGTGGGCGGCGGCGACATCGCGGTGCTCTCGGACGTCGTCGCCCGGGGCGCGCAATACGCAGCGGGATATTTCTCCGCCACCGCCGCGCGGCAGATCAGCGTGCACCTCGTGCGCTTCGGCCAGGACGGGGCGGTGGGCGCGCCCGTCACCGTCGCCGGCAACCAGCTCGTGCTCGGGCACCTCGGCCTCGCCGCCGCGGGCGAGTCCTTCGCCGTCGGCTGGAACCACTTCATTCCCCGCGACGAGCGCGCGGAGACCTTCGTCGCCGGCGTGGGCGCGGACGGCACCCCTGCGGCGCCGATTCGCCTCGACGCCCACGCCGGCCGCAACGGCGGCGTCTCCCTCGACGGCGCCGCCGACGGCGCGCTGGGCGCCGTCTGGGAAGACCAGTTCGAGGAGAGCGACGACGCGATTCGCAACGCGCTCGCGTTCAGCGGCGTGAACGCGGCGGGTCGCGCGCTGCCCCGCACGGCCGTCACCGATCGCCGCGCGGTGAACCTCGAGCCCAACCTCGTCGCCGCGGGCGCGCATCACGGCCTCGTCTACACCCGCCTCGACGACGACGCTCCCACGGTGCAGTTCGCCCGGCTGGGCGCCGACGGGGCGACGGTGGGGGCGCCCACCCAGCTCAACGGGCGCACCTCCCTCGCCGCCCTCGGCGCGCTCGCCTGGAACGGCCGCACCTACGCCGCCGCCTGGACCCAGCTGGACACCGACGGGATCACCCTCCGCTTCGCCCGCCTCGACGCCAACGGCCGCCGGCTCGGCGCCGACGTCCCGATCGGCCCGCGCTGACGGGGCGCCGGGAGGGGGGAGGAGGTTCTCCCGCCGCAGCACCCGTAGTATCGTCCGCGTACCTTCGCCCCGGCCGCGAGCGACACCCCGCGGCGCCCAGGCACCCGTTATCCCCAACAAACGTCCCCATTGAAGGAGCGATCCCTCCCCATGGCCCGTACTCCGGTACTTCGCACCCCCTGGCGCTCGTTCGCCGTCCTCTGCCTCACGGCCCTCTCGGCCGGAGGGCTGGACTGCGCGCAGGAGCGCGACCCCATCAACCGCGTGCGGGAGAACGCGCTGCCGAAGAACTTCTTCGTCGGCGCAAACTACACCGACCAGGCCGACGACCCGGAGTTCTACGCGAACAACTTCGTCGTCGACGGCACCGCCGACAACTCGATGATGCCGGTCGGCACCTACGACGACGTCGACCGCGTGCGCTGGGAGATCCAGGAGGACTTCCTCCTCGCGCGCAAGTCGTACGAGTACATCGAGGGGAGCGAGGGCCGGGCCGCGAGCGCCCAGCGCACGCCGCACGGGGTCATCGTCGCGGCGTACCGCATCGAGAGCCACTTCGACCAGCGCCGCGCGTACAACCCGAGCACCGGCGAGGAGATCAACGTCGTCGAGGAGAACACCGTCGACCGCCGTTGGCACCAGCGGGATTTCATCCGTGTCGACTGGTCGCGCAACCTCGTCAACAACCCCGACTGGGCGTGGGTCTGGTACGGGTCGGTCTTCGGCGAGATGTCCTTCTCGCCGGTCGCGTGGAACGAGACCAACCCCGCCTCGCCCGACGCCAACAACTTCTGTGAGATGACCCCGGGGATGGTGCGCAACGCCGCCACCGGCGAGTGCGTGGCCGCGACCAACCCGCGCAACCACCCCGGCGGCTACCTCGACGTCACCTCCAAGTGGCTGGTCAACCCGGAGAACTCAAACCTCTTCGACGTGCCCATCCCCACCTGCCTCATCGCGAACTTCTTCGCCAGCGGGCCGGTGTACTCCTGCGCGCAGCAGGAGACCGTCATCCGCACCTCCTTCCGTCGCGTCGAGGACCGGGACTTCGAGCCACTGGAGCTCACCCGCCAGCCCTACGACCTCGTCGGCGGGCCCCGCGCTGAGCGCAACGGCTACGACCCGGGCTACGGCCTCGTGGACCAGAATTTCCACCGCTTCGCGATGATCCACAACTTGTGGCAGCGCTCGCACCTCTCGCCCGCGGTCGAGTGCACCGCCAACACCGACGCCAACAACGACGGCACCGCCGACGCGTGCGGCGCCTCCTCCGCTGCCGAGCGCGCGGGCTCGCAGTGCGACGTGATCATGCACCGCTGCACGGTGCCGTACCGCCGCCGCGAGGTGCGCCCGATCGCCTACTACACCAACCTCGAGATGCCCGCGGAGATGCAGGACCACGTGGTGGTGCCGGGCGCCGAGGGCAACGATACGTACCGCTTCCCGACCCCCGCCGAGGTGACCTCGAGCCGCTACGTCCGCGGCGCCTCGGAGGACATCATCGACTCGTGGAACCGCGCGGTCATGTCCGCGATCGCCAACGCCCGCGAGGTCGAGTGCCGCCGCACCGGCGGCGACCGCGCCGCCTGCCACGCGCAGTACTTCGACAACGGGACCGAGCCCCAGGGCGACGGCGCCTGGCTCGCCGAGCGCCCGAAGGCCGCCAACGGGCCCGCGGTGGTCATCTGCCACAACCCGGTGCGCGCCGACGACTCGACCGCGTGCCGCGAGCCCGGCTACGCCGCGCGCCTCGGCGACGTGCGCTTCAACCACATCACGTACATCCCGGGCCGCACCCGCGCGCCCTTCGGCGGCATCGCCCACTGGGGCTACGACCCGCTCACCGGCGAGGTCGTGTCCAACGGCGGCACGAACATCGGCCGCTCGGCGGAGTACGCCGCGGCGCAGCAGCGCGACTTCATCCTCCTCGCCCTCGGCGAGCTCGACGTCACGGACTACGTCAACGGCGCGGCCTCGACGCGCTTCGCCAACGTCGTGCGCAACCCCGCGAGCCAGCCGCGCCGACGCTTCAGCGACCAGGACATCGCCCAGCGCGTGCTCGCGGTCAACGGCCCCAATGCCGCCCGCGACCTCGGGCTCCGCGCCCAGGCGCAGTCCTCCGCGGCCGCCGCGCTCGCGCAGCACGACCGCACCTTCCAGGACACGTCGCCCGTCTCGGGCCCGGTCACCCGCACCGCGGCGCGCGTCGAGGCCAACGAGGCCGCCCTGCGCAACACCTCCCTCGAGGCCGAGATGGTCGACGAGAGCTGGCTCGCCAACCTCGGCTTCGACCCGCGCTCGCAGCGCACCCAGTCGCTCCTCGACCAGGCCTCGCCGCTCCGCCGCATGGACCCGGAGGTCGCCGAGACCACGTGGCAGTCCCTGCTACAGCGCCTCGAGCGCCGCGGGTTCTGCTTCCAGGACATGGGCGCTCCGCCGATGATCGGCAGCGTCGACCTCCAGGGGGTCGCCCGCTACTTCGCGCGCAAGTACGCCTCGTCCACGCCCGCCGAGCGCTCGCGGCGCATCTACAACGACCTGCGCATCGAGGCCTACAAGGGCATCGCGCTGCACGAGATCGGCCACTCCCTCGGGCTCTACCACGTGCCCGTGTCGAGCTACGACTCGATGAACTACAACCCGCAGTACTGGCAGCTGCGCACGCGCAACGGCGCGGCCACGCAGACCTGCACGCCGGTGTGCACGGTGAACAACTGCTCCAACACCCGCAACGCCGACCAGAACCAGGACAACTGCATGGGTCCCCGGTACCTCGACCCGGCGTCGGACGAGGAGCTCGGCCTCGCGGATGGCTCCGAGCCGCACGCGGGCATCGACTACTTCGGCAACACCTCCGTCATGGAGTACCAGTGGGAGCGCTTCGACGAGACCGTCGGCATCGGGTCGTATGACCACTACGCCATGGGCATTCTGTACGGCCGCGTGCTGGAGACCATGGAGTCTGATCCCGCCCGCGGCGGCATGACCCCGGAGCGGCAGAACGACTACAGCCAGCGGCTCGTCTCGCAGCTCTCGGACCTCGACCAGATCCGCTGGGACGACCCGGTGCTCGACGGCGGCGCGCAGGTGCTGCCGATCCACTACACCGAGCTCGCCCGCCAGATGGCGATCTTCGACCCGGCGCAGTGCCGCGACGCCACCGCCGAGGAGCGCGCCCGCTACGCCTGGCGCCTCGTCGACGGCAAGATCTGCCGCCTCCACCCGCGCGACCACGCCGCGATGGTGGACTTCGAGACCGGCCCCGTGTCCGCGGGCTCGACCCGCGACGCGCCCTCGTGGCGCACCCGGGCGAACGCCAACACCGGCGGCAACCACCTGCGCTGGGGCTACCGCGTCGCCTGGGACATCGGCACGGGCTACCCCCACATCAACTACTTCGACCAGGGCGCGGACGTCTACGAGGTCACCCAGTCGAGCATCCGCAAGTACGAGCTGACCTACCCATCGCTCTACTTCCGCCGCAACAACCGCGAGTTCTCGCAGTGGGGCATCCCCGCGTACCTCTCGCGCAACATCTTCCGCCGCCTGCGCGGCTACCATTGGAGCGTTGCGCGCGACTCGGCCTACTACAGCGCGGCGTTCAGCCCGGGGACCTACCAGCAGGTCGCGCGCGACGACAACTGGTTGCGCCCGCTTCTCGTGGCGGGCACGGACATCTTCGACTTCTTCGCGAAGGTCATCCTGCGGCCCGAGGCGGGCAACTTCGAGCAGATGCCGACGTCGGAGGCGCTCCGCGGCCGACGCCCGCTCTTCGACGCGGCCGAGGACGGCAGCGACCTCACGCCCGACTTCGAGGTCGGCCTCGTCGACGGACGCTTCATCGGCGAGGAGTACGACAACCGGGTGGGCGGGTCGTGGGACTACCACTCGTACCTGATCCACGCGGGCTCGTACCCGGAGAAGCCCATCGCGGCGATCATGCTGACCGACACGCGGCCGACCTTCTCGTCGATCTCGCGCGGCCTGTACCTCGACGGACGCGAGTTCCAGGTGAACTTCCGCACCGACATGCCGCAGGCCTTCGACCGCCTCCTCGGCGGCGTGCTCGCGGAGGACTGGGACACCGTCGCCATGCATGTCCCCACCGTGCCTACCGGCGGCACCGCGGGGCTCCCGGCGCTCGAGCCCGCCGTGCTCCCCCTCTGGACCGTGGGGTCGCGCACCGCCCCCGCGGAGCCCCGGCGCCCGGACGGGTCGCGGCTGCTCTTCCCCAACATCGGGTACCGCCAGCAGCTCCCGATGGTCGTCTGGTCGATGCTGTTCTCGTCGCTCAACAGCAACCTCGACACCATCCACCGCACCCGCATCTGGACCGACGGCGGCCCCGAGGCGGTGGACATCGCCGAGAGCGAGCGCACCCGCTTCCGCAACCCCGAGACGGGCATCACGTACATCGCGCGGCGCTACGGCCCCGACTCGGTCGACGGCGAGGCCATCGACAGCGGCATCGCGTCCCGCATGATCGCCCACGCCAACGAGCTCCTGGTGGACACCTACCAGGTGCGCGTCGACGACCGCGACCAGCCCGTCTACAACCCCGACGGCTCGGTCGACGCGGTGCTCCTGCGCGGGCAGCTCGTGCCGGCCAGCACGGACGGCCAGCGCCAGACCATCGCCGTGACGCGCTTCCGCAACTACGTCGGTCTCATCGACGCCACGCGCTACGCCTCGCGCCTGCTCGGGCACGGCACCCTGCGCTGACCGCTGCTGCCACCGACGCATCGCCGCGATAGACTGCCGCGGCGATGACCCCTCCTGGCGCACGCCGCCGCCCCGCCCTCGTCCTCC
>CAIOSS010000760.1 GCA_903860995.1 uncultured delta proteobacterium
GGCAGCACGGGGTGATGGGCGGTCGCGCGTCGTGGACGGTGGGCGGGCGGGCGAGCCAGTCCTTGACGCAGAGCGCGAAGCAGACGACTCGTGATGGGTCCCGGTGACTTTCTCCCAAGGCATCATCGGGGCCCGACGGGAGGGTGTTGCAGCACCGCTCCCGTCACCTATTTCCACTGGCCGACACGACGTCGCGGCCCCGCTCCTGGAGCGCGACTACATCGCGGCGGGCGGCGAGCGCACGGGCAAACCGATGAGGGCCATCGTCGCGGTGGCGACCCCAGCGCCATCAACGAGCCGGCGCGAAAGCGGGTCGCGAAGCCTCAACTCACGCGCTCGGTAACACCATGCCCACCCCACCGCGCCTCCGCCACGCTCTCGCCCTCCTTCCGCTCCTCGCCGCGTGCGGCCGCGCCCGGCGACACCCGCGCGTACCGCTTCGCCGCCCGCTACGACGACCACGACACCGACTCCGTCGTCGCCGAGGGGGCGGAGGTCCCCTTCACCTCCGTCATCGTCGGCGACTTCACGGTGCGCGCCGAGACGCGCAACCCCGACGGCTCCACCGCGCGGTGCGACACCGCCGTCTCCATGCTCGGCCACGGACTGCGCGTCGAGCTCAGCTGGAACACCCAGGGCACCGACGTCGACCTCCACGCCCTCGACCAGCCCGAGGGCCGGTGGTTCACCCCGCAGGACTGCTACTACGCCAACCGCCAGCCCGACACCGCCCTCGCCGAGGAGGGCCGCCGCCGCTGGCTCGACACCGACGACGTCGACGGCGAAGGGCCCGAGAACATCCGCGTCGACACCCCCGCGGTCGACCACGACTACGAGATCGGCGTGCACTTCTACTCGTCGCACCAGCAGCGCGGGCCCACCCGCGCGACCGTGGTGATCTACTGCGGCGAGCAGCGCGTCGCCCGCTTCGAGCGCGACCTCACCGGCGACCGCGGAGGCAGCGACGCCAACGACTTCTGGCACGTCGCCGCGGTGCGCTTCGGCGGGCCCGAGGTGTGCGCCGTGCAGCCCATCCAGCAGGTGACCACGGCCGCGCAGATGCGCCCGTGAGGTGCTCCGCGCCCCTGCGCCCCCCCCGGCAGGGGCCTTGACCCGATTGACGGCCCCAGTAGACGCGATATCTCTCGCTCCCATCGTGATGTCCCCGACGCGCCACCTGGGCTTGATCCTCTCTGCGGCGCTCCTCGCGTCGGGCTGCGGCGACAGCGCCGACGTCACCCCCACCCCCGACGCCGCCCCCGCCGCCGATCGCGGCGCGCCCGTCACCCCCACCCCCGACGCGGGCGTCCCCGTCACCCCGATGGACGCCGGCGAGCCCGTGACGCCCGTCACCGACGCGGGCGCCGTCCCGGTCACCCCCATGGACGCGGGCTGCGTCTACGAGCCCGTCACGCTCGACCGCAACAACGAGCCCCGCAACGCCGCGGGCCACATCCGCTGGTGCTGGCCCGGTGAGCCCCGCTGCACCTGCGACCGCGACGACGACTGCTACCGCGACGCCGGGTACACCCCGCAGTGTGCCACCGCCGGCGGCACCCCCCGCGACGCGGGCTCCGTCCCCGTCGACCAGGGCGTCACCCCCCCGCGCGACGCGCCCACCGCCCCCCCGGCCGACCTGGGCAACACGGGCATGGGCCTGTGCAGCGACCCCGTCCCGGCGAGCACGGGCCCGGTGGTCAACCTGGAGACCATCCGTTTCAACTGGTCGATGCAGTGCTACCGCCCCGAAGACGGCTCGCTCTTCGTGTTCGTCGAAGACACCGAGACCGACATGGTGGCCCTGCGCTTCTACGACTTCCTCAACAACGGCGGCCCCGCCACGGGCGACACCGTCGACCTCTCCCGCACCCGCGCGGGCACCCGGCCCTTCTTCGTCTCCACCCTCTCGGGCATCATGACCGAGCCCACCTGGCGCGCCCAGCGGAGCTACCTCGCCTACGAGGGCGAGGTGGTGTTCAACCAGCTCCAGCGCACCTCGCCCGTCGGCACCCGGATGCGCCTGGAGATCCGTAACGTGCGGGCCCGCGAGGTGCGCCAGTACACCAACGGGCGCTGCGAAAACGTCCCCAACGGCGGGCGCATGTTCATCCGCCGGCTGCTGCTCGACCTCCCGGTGAACAACATCCACACCAACGAAGACTGCATCGACTGGGCGGGCGGCTGACGCTCACCGCCCGATGAAGCGCGTCGTCGCCCCCTTCCACCGCATCGGCCGGATGTTGGTCTCCAACGTCTACCTGCTCGACGGCGGCCCCGGCGACCGCTGGCTCATCGACTCCGGCCACTGGAGCGAGCGCTGGCAGCTCCTCGCCGAGCTCCGCGCGACGGGCCTGCGACCGGGCGAGCTCACCGGGCTGCTGCTCACCCACCGCCACTCCGACCACGCGGGCAACGCCGCGTACCTCCAGCGCGAGCACGGCCTGCGGGTGCTCTGTCACCGCGCCGACGCCGCCGTGCTCGACGGCAGCGCCCCGCGCGGCCGCCTCGGCGTGCGCGGCAGCGCCCTCGAGCGGGCCCTCGGGGCCTTCGAGAACGCCTTCCCCGCGAGGCTGCGGGTCGACCAGGCGCTCGAGCACGGCGACGTCGTGGCGGGCCTCGAGGTGCACCTGCTCGCGGGGCACACCGAGGGCTCGGTCTTCTTCCGCCACGAGCCCACCGGGTGCCTGCTCACCGGCGACACCCTGCTCACGGCGCGCCCGCCGCTCACCATCCTCGGCGCGGTGACCCCCGCGCACGACGCGTTCTCGCTCGACACGCCCGGGGCGCACGCCGCGCTCGACGCCTTCCACGCCGCGGGGTGGCGCTACGAGCACGTGCTCGCGGGCCACGGCAGCCCGATGGTGGGCGACGCCCGCGCCCGGGTGATGGCCGCCCTCGACCGGCAGCGCGTCAGCCGTCGCTGAACACCCCGCGCTTCGCCGGGTCGCGCTCGATGGAGCGGAAGAGCGCGCCGAAGTTTCCTTCGCCAAACGACCGGTGGTTCTGGCGTCGCCGTCGACCAGCACCTGGTGCTCGCGGATGCGCGCGTGGTCCATCGGTGACGTTGGGCACGCGCTCGAAGACGCCGGCGTAGTAGTCGTCGTCGATGTCGAGGAAGCCGATGGGCGTCCCCCGCAGGGCGTCGAGCGAGGCGAGCAGGTCGTCGGTGAGGAAGGCCAGGTGCTGGATGCCCGGTCCGTTGTACTCGGCGAGGTACTCGTTGATCTGCGACTGCTTCTCGCTGGCCGCGTTGATGGGGATGCAGAAGCGCCCGCAGGGCGAGCGCAGCGCGTAGGAGGTCAGGCCCGTCTTCGCGCCGCGGATGTCGAAGTAGCGCACCTCGGTGAAGCCAAAGACGCCTTTGTAGAACTCCGCCCAGCGCCCCATCGTGCCCTTGTGCACGTTGTTGGTGAGGTGATCGATGACGGTGAAGCCCTTCGGCGCGACGCGCTCGTGGCCCCGCGGCGGGTCACTGCACCTGAGAGGCCCCACGGCGGCGACGCGTTGACGAGCACGCCCGCGCGGCTGCCTGTTCCCCGGGCGGATCCTCTCGGTGGTGGCGACATGCCGTCAGCACGCGCGCGGCGTGTTCGCCATCCTCTGTGACGCAGCCACCGCGAAGCTACGCGGCTTCGCAGCGCCCTCGCTCGTACCCGAGCACGTTTCGCCGTTGGCGCCCCATCGACGCACAGTCCCGATGCCGTCCCCCCCCCGAAGCGCTACCGCGCCGGGCCCCACAGCCGCGTCACCGCGTCCCGCGAGCGGGCGCGCACCGCGGCGCACTGCCGCGCGCCCTCCACGGTCAGCGCGAAGCCCCGCGCGGCGCCGTCGATGGCCTCCGCCTTCGGCCCGAAGAAGGCCACCGCCCGGTCGATGGCCGCCGCGTCGCACAGGCCCCCGACGCTGCCCAGCAGGTGCCGCGCGTTGCGCCCGTGCCGCGCCGCGAACTCGTCCCAGTGCGCCTCCGCCCACGCGGCCAGCAGGCCCGGGTGCCGCGCGTGCGTGTCGCCCCGACCGAAGAGCGCGCGGAAGTCCACCACGCGCACGGCGTCGGTGAGCGCCAGCCCCCACGCCCGCTGCACCAGCGCGGGGCTGTCGAAGCTCACCAGCGCCCCGAGGATGAGCGCCCGGTCCTGCGGGGTGGCCGCGCCCGGGAGGGCCGCGAGCAGGGCCTCGAAGCGCTGGGCGCCCGCGCGCCGCGACGCCACCGGCAGCGCCACGGTGGCCATCTCCGCGTCCACCGAGGCGGGCGCGCGCAGGTACGCCGCGGCGATCTCCTCGGCCTGCGTGCGGGCCATGAAGTCGTCGGTGAGCATCCCCGTCGCGCTGAGCACGGCCCGCCGCGCGTTGCGCCGCACGTCGAAGTCCCCGGGGTGCGTGCGCCACCCCAGGGCGCGCGCGAGGGGCGCGAGCACCCGGCCCGCCCAGCGCTGGAAGCCCGGGCGGTTCTGGTCGTCTACCACCCAGCGGCGCACGCTGAACATGCTGTTGGCCACGCGCTCGTGCAGGTGGGCGTCGGGGTCCTGCGCGAGGTGCGCGAGGGCCTCCAGCCACGTGTTGATGGGCATCGTCCCGGCGATCACCTGCGCCTCCAGCGTGGAGAGCAGGTCGAGCTGCGAGGCCGTCCCGAGGGCCCCCGGGGTGCGCAGCAGCGCGCGGGTGTTGGCTACCCCCGACGCGCTCACGTAGTAGCCCGCGCTCCCGGCGTTGGGGTCGATCCAGCGGGGGCAGCGGGTGGCCTCGAGGTCGACGGTGGCGCGCTCGTCGGCGAGCACGGTGCACTGCGTCCGCGCCTGGGGGGTGGCCTCGAAGCGCACGCACACGGGGATGCGCCAGCGGGTGGCGTCCGCCTCGGCCGCACGGTAGCGGAAGCGCGACTGCGTGAGGGTCACCCGCGGGGGATGCCCCGGGCCGCAGTCGAGGGCGGCGCGCACGAGGGGCACGCCCACCTGGTCGAGGAAGCTCTCGGCCACCGGGGCGACGTCGCGCCCGGAGCTCGCGCGGAGGGCGCCGAGCAGGTCGGCCGCGGTCGCGTTGCCGCCCGCGTGGTCGCGCAGGTACGCGCGGATGCCCTCGCGAAACGGCGTGGCGCCCACCCACGACTCGATCATCCCGATGACGGCGGCGCCCTTGTTGTAGGTGATCGTGTCGAAGCTGGCCATGGCGTCGCCGGTGCTCGCCACCCGCTGGCGGACGGCGTGCGCGGTCGGGAGGGCGTCGGCGTGGCGGGCGGATGCCGCGCTGTCGATGGCCTCGATGCGGGCGCCGAGGGCGGGCTGCCAGGCGTCCATGACGCGGGTGCCCATCCAGGTGGCGAAGCCCTCGTTGAGCCAGAGGTCGTCCCACCAGGCCATGGTGACGAGGTTGCCGAACCACTGGTGCGCGAGCTCGTGCGCGACGATCGACGCGGTGTAGTAGCGCGTGCGGGCCGAGGCGCGGGGCTCGTCGAGGAGCAGGGCGGTGTCGCGGAAGGTGATGAGCCCGGGGTTCTCCATGGCGCCCGATTGGAAGTCGGGCACGGCGACGAGGTCGAGCTTGGGGAAGGGGTACGGGCGGTCGAAGTAGCGCGCGAGGATGCCCAGGTGCTCGCCCGCGACGCGGGCGGCGTAGGCGCCGAGGGCGGCCCGGCCGCGCGGGGCGAGGACGCGCACCGGCACCGGCGCGGCGGGGCCCTCGAGGACGTCGAAGGGGCCGACGGCGAAGGCCACGAGGTAGCTCGGGAGCGGTGGGGTCTCGTCGAAGAGCACCGCGCGGGTGTGGGCGCCGGGGTCGTCGGCGTGCGACGCCTCGGGCATGTTGGCGAAGGCGCCGACGTCCTGCGGGACGGTGAGTCGCACCCGCACCGGCACCTTGAACGAGGGCTCGTCGAAGCACGGAAACGCCCGCCGGGCGTCGGCGGGCTCGAAGTCCGAGAAGGCGTACCAGCGCCCGTCGACCTGCACCCGGTAGAGCCCGTTGAGCTCGGGGTTGAAGCGCCCCTGGTAGCGGATGACGAGGCGCGCCCCGCCGGCCGGGAGGGCGGCCGGGAGCGAGACGACGAGCTCCTCGGGGGCCTCGCGGGCGCCGTGCGCGAGGCGCACCGCGGTGGTGGCGGGGAAGACCGTATTGGCCCGCTCGACGTGGGCCTCGGTGATGGTGAGGTCGCGCGCGTGCAGCACGATGTGGGCGGTGGGCTCCGGGAGGTCGAGGTCGAAGGAGACGATCCCGGCGAAGGTGGGCTGCGCGGGGTCGACGATGAGCTCGAGGTCGTAGCGGCGCAGGCGGGCGAGCGCGGGCAGGCGGCCGTCGTCGCGGGCCGCGGGCACCGGACCGGCGAGCAGGTGTGGCTGCGCCATGGGCTGGGGCTGCGCGATGGGCGCCGGGCCCGCGGTGGGCAGCGGCGCGGCGGAGCAGGCGACGAGGGCGAACGCGGCGATGGGGGGGAGGAAGCGCATCGGGGAGCGCGATCGTGCGGGAGAGTGGGGCCCCGACGCAAAGGGGGGCGACGTCAGGCCCGCGATCGTACGTGCACGGTCATCCGCATCCCGTGCTGCGGCATCAGGGCCACCCGCGGCTGCACCTCGGCGTCCGTTGCGTCGACGAGCCTCTGCAGCAGGTGGTCGGCGCCCGCGGTCCCGCGAGGCCGCCGCGCTACGCCGCCCCGCCGCCCTCCGGGAGCACCGCGCGGGTGAGGTTGTCGATCACCGCGCCGCCCTCCGCCCCGCCCGTGACCACCACGTCGTCCTCGATGCGAATGCCCCCGAAGGGCGTCAGCGCGTCGACCAGCTTCCAGTCCACCCGACCTGCCCCGGCGCCCTCGCGCAGCGGCCGCAGCAGCGCGTCGATGAAGTACAGCCCCGGCTCGATGGTGAACACCTGCCCCACCTCGATGGCGCTGGTGTTGCGCAGGAAGGGGTTGTCCGCCCGGGGCTTCAGCACCGCGCACCCGACGTCGTGGCACTGCAAGCCCAGCGAGTGGCCGAGCCCGTGCGGGAAGAACGCCCGGGTCAATCCCCCGCTCACGGCCTCGTCCCCCGAGCAGGTCACCACGCCCGTCGCCGCGAGCAGCGCGCCCACCTCGTCGTGCGCGCGGTCGTGCAGGGCCTCGTAGTTCATGCCCACGGCCACCGCGTCGCAGAGCCGCTTCTGCAGCGCCTCGACGCCCTCCACCAGCCCCCGGAACACCGCCGACGTCGCGTCGCCCCCGTCGCGCACCCACGTCCGCGTGATGTCCGAGCAGTACCCCAGGCAGGTCGCCCCCGCGTCGAGCAGCAGCGTCCGCGGCCCACCCTCCCCCGGGGCCCTCCGCGCGTACGCCACGTGGTGCAGCGTGGCCGCGTTGCCGTCGTACGCCACGATGTTCTTGTAGGGCGTCTCCGGGTCGTCCTGCTGGGTCACCGCGAGGTACGCGAGGTGCAGCTCCAGCTCCGACGACGCGCCCTCGAAGAAGGCCCGCCGCAGCGCCTCGTGGCCCCGCGCCGCGCGGCGGTTGGCCTCCGCGAGGCAGTGCCGCTCATACGCGGTCTTGTAGACCCTCAGCGCGTCGAGGGCGGCCACCAGCCCCGGCGGGTTCACCGCGTCGACGCCCCAGCGAGCCGCGATGTCGGCCTCGTCGCCCACGAAGGCCACGCGCCCGCCCGGCACGTGGCCCTTCGCGTCGTCAGCCGCGGCCAGCGCGACCTGCTCGAAGTGCTCGACGAAGTGCTCGCTCTCCGGCGCCACGGCGTGCTCCCAGAAGTCCACGGTGGTCACCCGCAGCAGCGTCGGCCGGCGCCCCGCGCGCACGACGAGCGCCGCCCCCGGCTCGCTCAGCGCCACCCAGTGCTGGAAGTGCGGCGTCGCCCGCAGCGGCCACCACTGGTCGTCGAAGCCGCTGCGCTTCTTCGCCGCGCCGCCGTGCACCACCACGGCGTCGAAGCCGTGCGCGGCCAGGGCGAGCTCATAGGCGCGCTGCAGGCCCGCGACGTGCGCGGCGTAGCCCTGCGTGATCGTGTCGAGGTGGCTCACAGCGTTGCCTCCAGGTCGTGGGCGCGCCCCGCGGCGCGGCGATGGCGCGACTCCTCCAGCAGCTCGACGCACGCGGCCATGGTGTCGGTGACCACCAGACGCTGGCGCAGCACCGCCGCGCCGGGGATGCCCTTGAGGTAGCCCGTGAGGTGGCGCCGCGTGACGGCCACGCCGTGCCGCTCGCCGCGCTCGGCGACGTTGGCCGCGAGGTGCGCGACGCAGAGGTCGATGCGCTCGTCCCAGGTGGGCGGGGCGCACTCCACCCCGTCGTCGAGGAGGGTGCGGGCCTCGCGGAAGATCCACGGGTGCTCGATGGCGCGGCGGCCCACCATCACCCCCGCGCAGCCCGTCTCGGCGAGCGCGCGGCGCGCGTCGTCGGCGCACTTGATGTCGCCGTTGACCACCACGGGGATGGACACCACCTCGCGGGCCTTGCGGGCCCAGTCCCAGTCCGCGGCGCCGGAGTGGCCCATCTGCGCCGTGCGGCAGTGCACCGTGAGCGCCTGCACCCCCGCGTCTTCGAGGCGCCGCGCCAGGTCGACGATGGGCATGTCGCTCTCCGGGCCGTACCCGATGCGGGTCTTCACCGTGACGGGCAGCGCCACGCGACCGACGACCATCTTCGCCATCGAGACCATGGCGCCCGGGTTGCGCAGCCAGCCCGCGCCGGCGCCGCGGCCGGCGATCTTGGGCACCCAGCAGCCGCAGTTGATGTCGATGGCCGTGGGCTCGGCTCGCTCGGCCACCGTCGCCGCCTCGGCGAGGCGCTCGGGGTCGCTGCCGTAGATCTGGATGACCGTGGGGGTGTCGTCGGCGGCGATCTGCACCTTGCGCTTCGCCGTGCGGCACCCGCGGAGCAGGCCCTCCACGTTGACGAACTCGGTGACGCAGAAGTGCGCGCCCACCGAGCGGCAGAGCCGGCGGAAGACCACGTCGGTGACGTCCTCCATCGGGGCGAGGATCACCGGTCGCGTGGCGTAGAGCGCCCGAAGCGTGTCGAAGGTGTTCATGGGATGGGTAGGGCGTACCGGTTACCGCATCGGGCAGGGGGATGCCAGCCGGGCAACCTCTGGTACGGTCGCGCGCACCCACGATGACCTTCGCCCCGCTCGAACCGCGCCTCGGCGACCGCTCGCTCTTCCCCGACCTCGAGGCCCGCGCCTACCTCGCCCACGCGGCCATCTCGCCCCCGTCGCTGGTCGCCCGCCGGGCCGTCATCGGGCTGCTGGGCGACTACGCCCGCCGCGGCGCCGGGGCCTTCGGCGCCACCTACGACCAGCGCGAGCGCCTGCGGGCGAAGCTCGGCGCGCTCATCCACGCCCGCCCCGGCGAGGTCGCCCTGGTGCCCAACACCTCCCTCGGCGTCACCCAGGTGGCGATGGGCTTCCCCTTCGCGCGGGGCGACCGGGTGCTGTGCTTCCTCGGTGAGTTTCCCGCCAACGTGACGCCCTGGCAGCGCGCCGCCGAGCTCTTCGGCCTCGAGCTCTCGTGGGTCGACGCCGACCTCGCGCGCACCGACCCGACCCGCTTCTTCGCCGAGGTCGACGCCGCCTGCGCCCGCGGGGTGCGCCTCGCGGCGGTGAGCGCGGTGCAGTTCCAGAGCGGGCTGCGCATGCCGCTGCGGGGCATCTCCGACCGGGTGCGCGCGGTCGGGGGGGCGCTCTTCGTCGACGCCATCCAGGCCTGCGGCGCGGTGCCCCTCGACGTCGAGGCCGACGGCATCGACGCCCTCGCGAGCGGCGGACACAAATGGCTGATGGGCCTGGAGGGCGCCGGGATGCTGTACCTCCGCGGCGCGCTCTCGAAGGCCATGAAGCCCCACCTCGCGGGATGGCTCTCCCACGAAGACGCCTTCTCGTTCCTGCTCCACGGCCCGGAGCTGCTGCGCTACGACCGGCCCTTCCGCGCCGACGCGGGGCTCGTCGAGGGGGGCGCCTTCAGCGCCGTGGGCTGCGCCGCCCTGGAGGCCAGCGTCGACGCGCTCGCCTCGCTGGGCGTCGAGCGCATCCACCAGCACGTCAACCGATACATCGACGCGCTGGAGCGCGAGCTCGTGGCGAGGGGCTTCCGCAGCCTGCGCGGCGGCGGGCTCACCCAGCGATCGTGCATCCTCGGGGTGCTCCCGCCGGAGGGCGACGGGCGCGACGCCCCGTGGTGGTCGAAGGCCCTCGCGGCGCGGGGGGTGGCGACCTCGTGTCCCGACGGGGTGCTGCGGTTCGCGCCGCACTGGCCCAACGACGCGGCGAGGGAGATGGGCGCGGTCACCGACGCGCTCGACGACGCGAGGGCAGAGCGGTGAGCGCGATGGAGGAGGGCGACGCGCTGACGGCGGCGATCGGCAGCGACGAGTCGGTGGTGGTCACCGGCGTGGTGGGCCGGCTGGGCAAGCGGGTCGTGCGGCTGCTGCACCGGATGGTGCGGGTGATCGGGGTCGACCGCCGGGAGTTCCCCGACCGCCCGAAGGACGTCCAGCACCTGCGCATCGACCTGCGGCGCAAGAAGATGCGCGACGTGTTTCGCGCGGGCAACGTGCGCGCCGTGGTGCACCTCGGGGTGATGCACGACCCGCGCGCCTCGGCCAACGACCACCACTCCTGGAACGTCGTGGGCTTCGGCAAGATGCTGGAGTCGATGGCCCAGTTCGGGGTGAAGAAGCTGGTGGTGCTCTCCAGCGCCAACGTGTACGGCCCGCGGCCCGACAACCCGCAGTTCCTCGCCGAGGAGTCGCCGCTGCTGGGCAGCCAGGATTTCAGCGAGATCCGCGACCTCATCGAGGTCGACATGCTCGCCCAGAGCTTCTTCTGGCGGCACCCGAGCTGCGAGACGGTGATCCTCCGGCCGACGCACATCCTCGGCGCGGTGCGCAACGCCCCGAGCAACTACCTCCGCCTCCCGGTGGTCCCCACGCTCATGGGCTTCGACCCGATGATCCAGGTGATCCACTACGACGACGTCGCCCGCGCCGTGGTGATGGCGCTGCGCCCCGGCGCCCGCGGCATCTTCAACCTCGCCGGCCCCGAGCCCGCGCCCCTCTCGCGCGTGCTCAAGCTGCTCGGCCGCCCGCGGCTGCCGGTCCCCCACGGCGCCGCCCGCTCCATGCTGAAGCAGCTCTTCCGCTACCGGCTCTCCAGCTTCCCCGCGCCGGAGCTCGACCACATCCGATACGTCTGCATGGTCGACGACCGCCGCGCTCGCGACGCCCTCGGCTACGCGCCCCGGCACGGCCTGCGCGACACCGTCTTCGCCGTCGAGACGGGCTGAGCCCCGCCCGGCGCATCCCGTGATGGTCGCCCGCGCGCCGGCGTCGGCGCGGAGTCAAGAGCTCCCGCCCGCGCCCCCGCCGCCGACGGCGGGCGTGGTCGTCGCGCTCGGCGGCTTCGCGATGCTCTTCGGCGTACAGCCGGCTCCAACAACC
>CAIOSS010000761.1 GCA_903860995.1 uncultured delta proteobacterium
AGAACCCCTCGGCGGAGAGGGACACATATCGGGAGAAGTTGTGCTCCATCCCGAGTCCGTAGTGGATGGAGCGCTGCGTCGCGAGGAAGGGGTTGCCCACCGTGGTCGCGGGGTTGAAGGAGTTGACCGCGCCCGAGCTCTGCGCCGGCTGCGGCGGTTGATTGAACACCCCGACGCCGCCCTTGATGAACCAGTCGCGCGCGAGCTCCCAGCGGAAGGAGAAGCGCGGCTGCACCGCCCAGCTGCGGTTGGCGTCGCGGGTGTAGTCGACGCGCAGCGAGGGGATGAGCCGGAGCCGCGGGGTGGGCGTCACCTCGAGCTCGGCGTAGGCGCCCGGGCGGTAGAGGGTGTCGGCGTCCTGCGTGGAGACGCGCGGGAGGTTCTGGAAGTTGGGCTGCTGCCCCTCGGTGGGCATGCGGACGCCGTTGAAGCGGATCTCCGCGGGGCCGCCCGTGAGGTCCATCCCGAGGTTGGCGCGCACGCGGCGGTTGACCTGCGCGGTGAGCTCGTAGCGGCCGGTGATGTTCCAGAAGTTGAGGTTGAGGCCGAAGACGTCGCCGCCACCGACGTTGATGGCGTTCCGGTTGATGGAGAACATCGCGCGGCTCGACACGCTCGTCGAGAAGGTGTGATCCCAGAGCAGCTGGCCCGCGTGGAAGCCGATGCCCGTGGAGAAGCTGCCCGAGAAGCGCGGCGCCACCTCCGAGGGCTGGTTGAGGATCAGCGAGAGCGAGTCATCGGAGCCCAGGAAGGCCAGGCGGATGCGGTCGCGGGCCGTCGGGCGGTACTCGAGCAGGGCCTGGTAGTCCCAGTAGACCGGGAGCGACGTGAACGACACGGCGTTGATGCCGCTGAGCACCCCGCCGAGGATGGCGTCGATGTAGCTGCGGCGAAACGACACCGCGAAGCTGAGGTTGCGGGTGATCGCCCCCTCGGCGAAGAGGCTCGCGTCGATGAGATTGATGTTGGCGACGAAGCGGAAGCCCTGGCGCCGCGGAGAGCGCAGCCCGACGTCGACGATGCCGCCCTGGGCCCGGCCGTAGCGCGCGCTGTAGTTGCCGGGATAGAAGTCGATGCGGTCGAGGAGCTCGGTGCTGACCACCGAGGAGAGCCCGCCGAAGTGATAGACGAGCGGGATCGAGGTCCCGTCGGCGAAGATCTGAGTGTCCTGCGGGGTCGAGCCGCGGACGATGAGCAGGCCGTTGATGGCGCGCGCGACGCCCGGGAAGTTCTGCACGGCGCGCAGCGCGTCGCCGCCGGTGCCGGGCATGCGAAGGATCTCCCGGAACTCCAGCGACTGCCGCGTCACCTCGCGCGGCGGGCGCCGGGCGCGTACGGTGGCCTCGTCCTCGCTCTCGGACGAAGGCGCCTCCGTCGCCGGGCCGCCCGGAGTCGCGGCGGGCGTCGCCGGTCGCGCGGGGTTGAGCCGGTAGGTGAGCCCGACGTCCTCGCGGTCGGCGACGGCCTCGGTGACCTCCAGCGGGTCGAAGCCGTCGGCGCGGATGGCGAGGCGCATGTCACCGACCACCTCGAGCTCGAAGCGGAACGCCCCCGCCGCGTCGGTGGTGGCGTCGCGGGTCGATCCGTCGGGGAGCGTGAGGGTGACCGCGGCGTTGGCGACGGCCCGGTCGGCTCTCCCCCGCACCGTCGCGCGGAGCAGCGCACGCGGACGGGGGCGCTGGGCCTCGCGGGCGGCCGCGGCGCTGAAGCGGTAGCGGTAGCGGAGGATGGACGCGACGGCGACGCCATCGCGGCGCGCGGGCTCGAACACGAAGGTGCGTGCGGCGGCGGTCGCGGCCTCGTCGAAGCCGTTGCCGAGGGGCTGCGCGACGGTGACCTGGGTGACGTGGCCGGTCGGATCGATGGTGAGCTCGAGCAGCACCGAGCCCTCGAGGCCCTGCGCGAGCGCGGCGGGGGGATAGTCGGCCTGCACGAACTGGGTGAGCCGCGGGGCCGAGGAGTTCGCCGGCGCGGCGGGCGTCGGGTCGGCCTGGGTGGTCGCGCCGATCTGCGCGGCGGCGGGGGCTCCGGCGGTGAGGGTGACGGCGAGGATGCGAGCGCGAATCCGGCGGTTGAACACGACGTCGAGTAGATGCATCGGGTGCCGATGCAGTTGCAAGCTCCTCGCGCTGCGGCGAAGAAGCCGTGCGAGGTGCTCAGGTCGCGGTGGACGAGCGGAGCATGGTGAGGAGGATTTCGCCGTACGCCTCGACGCGCGCGGGCCCGAGGCCGTGCACCTGCGAGAGGGACGAGAGGTCTCCGGGCCGACGGGCGGCGACCTCCTGGAGTGTGCGGTCGAAGGCCACGACGTACGCGGGCAGCCCGCGACGTTTCGCCTCCTCGGCGCGCC
>CAIOSS010000762.1 GCA_903860995.1 uncultured delta proteobacterium
GGGCGCTAGACGCCCGCGGGGCGCATCGCGCATCCTGCGCCGCATGCGACCGACGGTCTTCCTGGCGCTCGCCCTCTCGCTGGGCTGCTCGAGCGGCCCCTCCCACCACTTCCGTATCATCAACGCCCGGCGCACCCCGCGCGCCGAGGCGTGCTCCGCGCCGCCGCTGCACACCGACCACGGCCCGTCGACCCCGCGCGAGGCCATCGCGGTGGTCACCGCGGAGTGCAGCGACTCCCACCCCGAGCAGTGCCGCACCGCCCTCCAGCGGGCCGCGTGCGAGGCCAACGCCGACGCAGTGGTGGACGCCGAGGCCCGGCCCCTGCGCGGCGGGCGCGTGCGGATGGTGGGCACCGCGGTGGAGTGGCAGTCGCCGTAGCGACAGGGCGGGACGCCCGCTTCAGTGCACGACGGTGGACGGGGCCTGCGACGATCGCTCGTCGCGCCCCTTCGCGGCGACGGCGGTGGCCCGCTCGAGCCCCGCGCGCACGAAGCGCACGAAGAGCGGGTGCGGCACCATCGGCCGGGACTTCAGCTCGGGGTGAAACTGGCACCCCACGAAGTATGGGTGCCCGCCCAGCTCGATCATCTCCACGAGCTTCTTGTCGGGCGAGGTGCCCGACAGCACGAGGCCCTTCCCGGTGAGCACCTCGCGGTAGTCGTTGTTGAACTCGTACCGGTGCCGGTGCCGCTCGGAGATCTCCGTCGCGCCGTAGGCCTCGGCGGCCACCGAGCCCGGCGTGAGGACGCAGGCGTAGGCGCCGAGGCGCATCGTGGCGCCCTTGTCGCGCACCCCGCGCTGCTCGGGCATCAGGTCGATGACCGACGGGGCCTGCGGGTCGAACTCGGCGCTGTTGGCCCGCGCGATGCCAGCGACGTGGCGGGCGAACTCCACCACCGCGAGCTGCATCCCGAGGCAGATGCCGAAGAAGGGGATGCCCTTCTCGCGGGCGTAGCGGATCGCGCTGATCTTCCCTTCAACGCCGCGCTCGCCGAAGCCGCCGGGCACCAGGATGGCGTCGCTGTCGCCGAGCGTGCGCAGCACCTCGTCGGCGCCCGACTCCAGCGCCTCGCTGTCGACGAAGGTGAGGTCGACGCGGCAGTCGTTGGCGATGCCCGCGTGGATGAGCGCCTCGTTGAGGCTCTTGTAGGAGTCGCGCAGGTGCACGTACTTGCCGACGACGGCGACGCGCACGGCGCCGCGGGAGGGCCGGGTGAAGCGCTCGACTACGCGCTGCCACGGGGCCATGTCGGGCAGCCGCGACCAGATGTTGAGCCGCTCGCAGAGCAGGTCGTCGAGGCGCTCGGCGTGGAGCGCGGCGGGGAGCTCGTAGAGGCAGCTCACGTCGAGGGCCGAGATGACCATGTCCGTCGGCACGTTGGAGAAGAGGGAGATCTTCTCCTTGATGGACTGCGACAGCGGCCGGTCGGTGCGGCAGAGCAGCACGTCGGGCTGGATGCCGATCTCGCGCATCTCCTTCACCGAGTGCTGCGTGGGCTTGGTCTTGAGCTCGCCGGCGGCGCCGATCCACGGCACCAGGGTGACGTGCACGCTCACCGCGTTGGTGGCGCCCGCCTCCAGCTTGAGCTGGCGCACGGCCTCGAGGAAGGGCAGCGACTCGATGTCCCCGACGGTGCCGCCGATCTCGACGATGGCCACGTCGGCGCCGGCGGTGGCCTCGCGCACCCGCGCCTTGATCTCGTCGGTGATGTGCGGGATCACCTGCACCGTCGCGCCGAGGTACTCGCCGCGCCGCTCTTTCGAGATGACGGCCTGGTAGATCTTGCCGGTGGTGAGGTTGTTGGCGCGGGTGAGGCGCGCGTTGGTGAAGCGCTCGTAGTGGCCGAGGTCGAGGTCGGTCTCGGCGCCGTCGTCGGTCACGTAGACCTCGCCGTGCTGGTACGGCGACATCGTGCCGGGGTCGACGTTGATGTACGGGTCGAGCTTCACGAAGGTCACGCGTAGACCGCGCGCCTCGAGCAGCGCCCCGATGGACGCCGACGCGAGGCCCTTGCCGATGGAAGACACCACGCCGCCGGTGGTGAAGATGAACTTCGTTCGCTTGGCGCTCATCGGATCGTTCGCCTCCGGACTGCTGCTTCGGACCAACGCCCTCCCCTTCGCCCCGGAGCGCATCGATGTCCACTACCCGGCGCACGAATGCGGGGGCGGTGGGAGCCGAGGCACTCGCGTCGCGCTGGGGCAATCGAAGGACAGCCGAAAGGGGCGCGAGGGCGGAGAGGGCCACCACGCGCCACTCGGCGCACGGGAGATCCCTATAGGAAGTCGGGCCGATGGTTGTCAATCTGCGAGGTAGGTTCTGCCCGCCGCGCTCACGTCCGGCACGCGCATCCCAGGCTGTCGCAGCGGCAGATCGACCCCCCGCGGCAGGTCGACCCCCGGCTCCCGGCGGAGCACGCTTCGCATACGCTCCCGCGGCACACCTCCGGGCAGGACACCCCGCACACGCCGCAGTGGTTCGGGTCGGCCGCCAGCGGCGTCTCGCACCCGTCGCCCTCGTCGCCGTTGCAGTCGCCGAAGCCCGCCTCGCAGGCGGCGACGCGGCACTGCCCGGCCTCGCAGCGCGCCGTCGCCCGCGACAGCCGGCACGCGCGCCCGCAGCCGCCGCAGTGGGCCAGGTCGCCGCGGGTGTCGACCTCGCAGCCGTCGCCGGGGGCGCCGTCGCAGTCGGCGAAGGACGGGGCGCACGACGCCACCGCGCAGAGCCCCGAGGCGCAGACCGGCGTCGCGTTGGGCAGCGCGCAGGGCGCACACGTCGCCGCGCCGCACCCGGTGGCCGGATCCACCGCGCCGACGCACCGCCCGCCGCACACCCGCTCGCCGGCCCCGCAGCGCAGGCACGCGCCGCCGTCGACCCGCACGCCACCGTCGCCGCACTCGTCGACGTCCACCACGTCCGCCACGTCCAGCGCGTCCAGCGCGTCACCGCCCGCATCGGCGCCCGTGTCGGTGCCCCCGTCGAGGCCTGCGTCCGTCCCGATGTCGGGGCCCGGGTCCGTGCGTACGTCGGGGGCCGCGTCGAAGCCCACGTCCGCGCCCGCGTCCACGACGACCGGGACGTCCTCCTTCGCGGCCCCTGCGTCCGTGCCTGGCGGATCGGTGCCGGTGCACGCGGCCAGCGTCGCGAGGATCACCACCAGGCCCGTCCCGTAAGCGCGTCGGCTCATCACGCCGTCGAGCGTACGCCCCGCGCGCCGCGGGCGGAACTCAGCGCCGGGCCGCCTCGCGACGGGCCTCTTCGGCGCCCTCCGGGTCGCCGGTCGCGGCCAGGTAGTCCGCGAGGTTGCGCCACGCCCGCGGGCGCTCGGGCTGCAGGTCGAGCGCCCGCCGGGTCATCGCCACGGCCTCGGCGAGGTGCCCCGCGCGGGCGGCAACGAGGCCGAGGTTGGTCCACGCGGCGGCGTGCTCGGGCCACTCTGCCAGCGCCGCGCGCCACAGCGGAACCCCCCGCGCCAGGTCGCCCCTCGCCTCCCTCACCCCCGCCGCGAAGAGCACCATCGCCCCAATACGCCTCGCCCCGACACCCTCCCCCGGCGCCCTCGCCCGCACCCAAGCCATCGCGTCGCGATCGACCGCGGCGTCCGACGCCGAGTCCGCGTCCGCGGCCACCCGCGCGAACACGGGCGTCTCACCCGGTGTGAGCACGATCCACGGGGCGTCCCTCCCGTCGCCCTCCCAGCGCAGCCGCCCTGAAGCGTGGGCGAGCAGCCATCGCAGGCGCCACGCATCGAGCGACGCCCCCGCGACCGGGTCTGCGGGGGGGCGGAGCAACGAGCGTCGGGCCTCCAGCCGACGCCACGTCGCCGGGTCGCCGAGGAAGCTCTGCGGCATCACCGTCACGTCGGGTCGCTCGCCCTCCACCCACTGGGCGTACATCGCCCCGCCGCA
>CAIOSS010000763.1 GCA_903860995.1 uncultured delta proteobacterium
GGGGCGCCCGCCTTCGATAGCCTGGGGTGAGCGCCAACGCGCGAACCCCAGCGTCCAACGAGCGACCTGCACCCCATCGACGAAGGTCGGGCTGTAGTATTAACGCCTATGACCCTTTCACCCGTTGAGTGCGCAGAGGGTCTCCCGGCCTTCGCGAAATCATCTTGGAGGGCCCCGGGAAGCTCCAACGGGCGGTAGCTGCGGGCCGGGCGATGCTCAGGTGGTCGGCGGGGTCGGCGCGTCGGGCTCGGTCTTCGCGGGGGGCGAGCCCTTCGGCGCGAGGGCGCGCGCGGCGCTCACCAGCGACGAAAACAGCGCCTCGCCCTGCCCCAGCGGCGCCAGGAACCTCCCCGCCCGCTGCACCTCCGCCCACGTCTGGAGCAGGAGGGGCCACAGGCCCGACTGGGATTGCATCCAGTGGGCGCTCCCGTCGCGCTCGTCGCCCAACGCACGGTAGAGGGCAGCGGCCACGCGGCGCGCGTCGGCGACGTCGGTCGCGCGGTAGTTGCGCTGGTCGGCCTTGATCGCGTCGGGGTGCTGCTCACACAGGTCGGCCAGCGTCTCCAGGTCGTTGGCGCGGTCGAGGTAGCCGGTTTCTTCGCGGACGTAGGCCACCGTCGGGCCGACCGTCGGGTCGTCGCCAAAGTGGTACTCGCACAGCCTGAACATCCGATCGCGCAGCCCCAGCGACTCCTTCGCGAGCGCCTCGGGTACCTTCGCCGACGACGCCGACCCGGCGGTCTCGAGCTGACGACGGCGCGCGTGGATGCTCGCCCAGCCGAGGCTCTCAGCGCGCTCGACGAGATCGCCAGGGGCCTCCTCGATGCTCACCAGCCGCGCGAGGCGCGCGGCGAAGACGGGCTTGCGGAGGGTCTCGACGAGGGGATCAGCGACAGCGCCGGGCCTGGACACCAGGGAGGGTCGAGGTGCGGGTGACAGCGTGGGGCCTGAGCGCGAGGGGTCAGGTGGGGCAGGGATGAGGGGAGGGCCCTGGTGAAGAGGGGGGGTGAATGACGATGACTGGTGGGCAAGGCTGAGCTTGGGCAGCGCATCGCTACACGCCGCGGGCGATGGCCTCGGACGCGGTTGAGCTCTCGTCCCCGCTCACCGCCGCCGCTTGTCTCGCGCGCGCGGCCCCGTCGACACCAGCGCAACCGCCGCGCCCGTCTCCTCCTCGATCGCCGCGAGGTGCGCCTCCTCGTCGCCCGCCCTCGTCGTCACCACGCACTCCGCCGTCGCGCCCATCAGCGCCGCGGTCATCCTCGACTGGTGTTCCAGGTCGCCGCGCGCGCCCATCGGCAGCTCGCGCACCCGCGCGCCGTCGCCCATCCGGTAGGCCGTCGCGAGCCTCCACGCCGCCTCCGCCCGCAGCCGATCGACGCAGGTCACCGCCAGCGCATCGACGCCGCCGTTCGCCGCCATCGCGTAGCGCGTGGCCACCGCGTCGAAGCACCCCACGCGAAACCCGCCCTGCCACCCGTCGTCGCGGTTGTGCGCCTCGCGCAGCCGCGCGGTGAGCCCCGCGTCCTCCGTCACCATCGGCCCCGCCCCGTGCCGCGTCGCGTAGGCCCGCACCACCCCCCACCGGGTCACCGCGCCGTCGTACCCGCAGCCCCCCAGCGCCGCGAGCGCGCCCTCCGCCGTGCACGTGCTCCAGGTCGTGTGCGGGTGGAAGCCCCGCCACTCGTCCAGCAGCACCCCCTGCGCGCCCTCGAAGACCACCGCGCCCGGGCGCCGCAGCATCGCCCCCAGGGCGCCCTCGTCCACCACCCTCGCCGCCGCCACGAAGCCCGCGAGCAGCCCGGCGTACACCTCCACCATCGCGGCGTCGTCCAGTACGGCGTCCTCCTCCGCCGCGCCCCGCCGACCCGTCTCCGCGGTCAGCTCCGCGCGCTTGCGCTCCTGCACGCGCCGCAGCTTCGACCGCACCGCCGCCCCGTCGCGCAGGTCGCGCACCCGCAGCACGTCGGCGTCACCCAGGGTCCGCGCGTCGCGCACGGCCTCGCCCACGCCCACCCCGCAGCTGCCGTGCCTCCCCTCCCCCCGCGCCCGCTCCCGCAGCCGGTTGGCCGCCCGGTGGAAGGCAGTGATCACCGGCGCCCCGCCCGCGATGTGCGTGCGCGCGAAGGCGTCCGTCACCCCGACCTGCGCGAGGCGCTCGGCCTCGACCACCATCGCCCAGGGCTGCACCGCCACGTCCGCGGTGAGCCACGACTCCACGCCCGCCACGAAGCTCCCCGCCCCGAACTGCGCGAAGGTGTGGTGCCGCCCGTCGTCGGTCACCACGTTGTGCCCCGCCTGCGCGCCGCCGTTGAAGCGCACCACGGCGTGGGCGCCGCGCGCGCGCACCAGGTAGTCCGTGACGGTCCCCTTGCCCTGGTCGCCGCAGCCGAGGTCGACCACGACGGCGGCCTCGCGGACCAAACACGCTCTCATCCCTGGAAGCTGGTGGGCCCCCGGGCGAAGAGCGGCGACGGCGGCTTGATGGTCCCCCGCGCGAGGGCCTCGGCGTAGGGGAGCACCGCGCGCACCACCCGGTCGCGGGCCTCGCCCGTGCGGTGGAGGTGCTCCTCCAGCTGGCGCTCGATGTCCGCGGCGCTCTGGAGCTGTCGCTCCTGGATGCCGATGAGCAGCGCGCACGCGACGGCCGTGTCGGCGGGCGCGTCGAGGACGATCACCCGGTCGCTCCAGAGCATGCGCCAGGTGGCCTCGCACTCGAACTGCTTCGCCCGCGCCGCGTCGGGGATGAGGAAGAAGGGATGGAAGCCTTCGGTCACCTCCGCGGCGATCTCGTGGATGGCGATGTCGCCGTTGGGGGTCTCGCCCAGCACGGACTGCACCTGCGCCGCGTTGACGTGGGTGAAGGGCACCTCGTCGCCGGTCATGAAGAAGTACCCCTTCCGCTGGCGCTTCTCGTAGCAGTCCATCGAGGTGTGGCGCGCGGCGAAGTACATCGCGAGGTCGTAGGACTCGCCCAGGCCTCCGCCGCCGCCCTCGAGGTGCGTCGCGGCGAGCCAGCGGTCGATGAGCGCGGCCTCGCTCTCGAACTGCCCCACCTGCAACGGCGAGCGGTCGGCCCAGGCGTTGCCGAAGGCCATGAACATCACCTGCGGGTCGGGCAGCACCGTCAGCACGCTCTCCATGAAGAGCGGCATGGTCTCCGTCGCCAGGGCCTGCGGGATCTCCCCCATCGAGCCGCTCACGTCCAGCGCGAACACCACGCCCACCGAGTCGGGGTGCGCCGCGCTGTCGCGGCTCTCGCGCCTTCCCACGCCGCGCGGGTCCATCTCGGGGTGGCACCCGTTGGCGCCGAACACCTCCGCGACCGGCATCGCCGCCCGCGCCCTCGTCGCTGCCTGGTGCGCCTGGAGATCGTACTCGCCGTGTCCCATGAGCGATGCTCACCATGGGCGCGGCGCGCTGTCACCCCCGTCAGCGCACGATGAAGCCGAGGATCATCGCCCGGTCGGCGCGGCTCGATCGCACGGTGAACACCGGCTCACCCGCGCTGGCGACGAAGGTGAGGTTGCCGCCGCGCGCGCCCTGCGCCAGGGCCACCTGGAAGGTGTAGCGCCCGTCCGCGGCGCGGGAGACGAGGGTCACCGTGGCGGTGCCGTCGGGCAGCGCGGCCCGCGCTGGAGCGCCCCCCAGCGGCAGCGTCGAGCGGCTCACCAGTCGCATCGTCGTGAACATGTTGAAGGGCGCCCGCCGCAGCTGCGACAGCGCCGCGAGCCCGCGGTCGATGCCCGCGTCGCCCCCGCTGGCGTCGATGACCAGCACGTCGATCTGCGTGCCCGCCGCGGGCTGCGCCCCGACGGCGGGCTGCTGCGCCGATCGCTGGCCCGCCGACACCGCGCCCGCGCTCCGCGGCGCCGCCCCGCCCAGCCCGGGCAACGCCGCCAAGGCCAACGCCGCCAACCACCACGACCGCGCCCTCATTGCATCCTCATCTCCAGGCCGTCCCCGGGGGAGTCCTCGGCCTTGTCCGTGATCCAAACCACCGGCGAGCCCCCCTCAGCCCCGATCGAGAGCACCGCGACGCTCTGGGCGCCCAGCACCTCGACCCGGGTCACCTCCGCCATCGCGACCGTCACCGGATGGGCCGCCGGCGCCGGCACGACCACGGGCGCCGCGCCGTCGCCGCGCTCGGCCACCGGCCCGGGGAGCTCGCCCGTCGGCA
>CAIOSS010000764.1 GCA_903860995.1 uncultured delta proteobacterium
CCGCGGTGGGGGCGCTCATCTCGCGGGTGCTGATGCGCCGCACGAGGAGCGCGACGGTGCGCGCGTCGCCGAGCAGCACCAGCGCGGGCGCGACGGTGGGGGCCATGTCGTCCTCGCCGCCGGGCGTGCCCTCGTTGAACACGGTGGAGAGGGCGTCGAAGATCTGCGCCCGCTCGGGCGCGTCGGCGGGGAGCGCGAGCCCGGTGTACCCGAGGGTCTCCGCCGCGGCGCCGCGGACGTTGGCGACGGTCTCGCGGTTGTTGAGCAGGCCGATGAGCGCGGGCACCGCCGAGCGGTCGGCGAAGTTGCGCAGCACGTCGATGGCCGTGGACTGCTGCAGCCCGGGCGGCACCGGCGGCATGCCGGGCACCGACGCGAAGGAGTTGATGAGGAGCGTGACCTCGGGGTTCTGCCCGTTGACGGTCGCGACGAGGCGCGGCACCACGGCGGCGGCGCCGAGGCGGGTGAGGGCGCGGCCGCAGTTGTTGAACGCGTTGGCCCGGCGGACGTTGAGGTACAGGCCGTAGATGAGCGCGTCGACGACGGGCTGCGAGGCGTCGCCCAGCATGCCGAGGGCGTCGGCCGCGGCGCGCGCGGTGCGGATCTCCTGCTGGTCGATGGGCTTCTTCAGCGTACGCACGAGCACGTCGACGGCGCTGCGGTCGCCGATGGCGCCGAGGGCGAGGATGACCGCCTCGCGGATGTTGGGCGCCGTGCCGGAGTTGCCCGAGGCGCGGTCGATGGTCGCCAGCAGCCGCTGCACGACCAGGGGGTTGCTGGTCGGGTGCAGCTCCTTCAGGGCCTGGGCGGCGCGCAGCGCGATGCGCTCGCTCTCGGTGTTGCCCGGGCTGAACTCCAGCGCGTTGAGCAGCGCCGGGATGGCCCGCGGGTCGTTGCTGCCCGCGAGGATCTCGATCGCCTCCTTGCGCACGGCGAGCTCGTCGCGGTGGTCGACGAAGGTCTCGTTGACGGTCGGGAGAACGGCGTTGAGGAAGGCCTGCACTGCGGGGTCGCGGGGGTTGTTGGGGGGCGTGGTGGTGGCGAGCTTGGACTCCCACATCTGCCGTAGCCTGCGCATCGCAGCAGGCCGCTTGTTGGCGGCGCCCAGCTTGCCGACCCACGTGGCGGGGTCGTTTTCGTTCTCGCATCCGGCGAGGGAAGCCGTGCCCAGACAGAGGGCGGCGGCGAGCGTGAGGCGGGTCGCGAGTTTCGAAGTGCGCATCGGATCCTCCGGGGCGCAAGGTAGAGCCGTCGCCGAAGCGATTGCAACGGCCCGATGCGGGTCAGTCGAGCTCCCCGTCGCGCTTCACGGCCTCGTCGCGGGTCAGCATCGCGCGGATCTCGTCGGTGAGCCGTAGCACCCGACCCTCGCGGGTCATGAGGGCGTGCCGGGTGGTGGCCGTGGCGATGGGGTCGTCCTCGCCCAGCCGGCGCACCTCGTAGGCGATGCGCATCGACGCCGCGCCGACCTCGTAGAGTTCGAGGGTCACCGCGAGCACGTCGTCGAAGCGCGCGGGGCGCTTGTATTTGAGGTTGGCCTCGACCACCACGATGAGCACCCCAGCGTCCTCGAGCGCGGCGTAGGCGCCGTTGCGCCGGCGGATGTACTCCTCCCGGGAGCGCTCCAGGTACTTGAGGTAGACGCTGTGGTGGAGCAGCCCCATGCGGTCGACGTCCGCGTAGTTGACGCGGATGTGCACGGTGCTCCGGGGCTTCGCGGCGGTGGGCTCGGTCATGCGCCGGAACCTATAGCCCATCGCACCGGCGGTGAGGCGAAGTGCCCCGGCGTCGCCTGCGGAGCCTTCCACCGCCCGTCGAAGGGTGGTACCCACGCGCCCATCACCATGCGTCGCCCCGCCCTCCTCTCGTGCGCCGCGCTCGCCAGCCTCGCGCTGACGGCGCTCCCCTCCACCGCCGCTGCCCAGCGCCTCCAGCCGTGGACGTTCCGCCTCGAGGCCGGCGCGGGCACGACCATCCGCGATTTCGACCACAGCGAGGTCAACACCGACACCATCGCCCTGGTCGGCACCGCGCGCATCGCGATCAACCTGTTCTCGACGCCGCTCGCCATCCAGATCGGAGGCTCCTTCGGGCACTTCTTCCGGGACTCGACCTTCGGCGACAACATCCCGCTCATCAACCTCACGGCGGGCCTCCGCTTCGAGCCGATGCTCGGCTCCGTGGGCCGCCTCTGGATCGACGCCAACGGCGGCGCCTCGCTGCCCGGCAGCGTCACCTCGCCGGGCTTCGACGGCGGCCTCGGCTTCGAGTTCCGGGTGACCGACGGCATCTCCTTCGGCCCCTACGGTCGCTTCGGGTACATCGTCGACGGTCGCCGGCTGACGCCCGCCCTCGGGTCGACCCCGCAGACCGGGCTCTCCCTCTCGCAGGATGGCACCGACGTCTCGTACTGGCACGCCGGCCTCACGCTCGCCTTCCGCGGCGTCGCCGACGCCCCGCCGCCCCCCGCGCCCCTCGCCGACCGCGACCACGATGGCGTCAACGACCCCGACGACCTCTGCGCCGACCAGCCCGCGGGCGACCACCCCGACCCGGCGCGCCGCGGCTGTCCCGCGGCGGACACCGACAGCGACGGCGTCTTCGACCCCGATGACCAGTGCCCCAGCGTGGCCGCGGGCGATCACCCCGACCCGGCGCGCGCGGGCTGCCCCATCCCCGACACCGACCACGACGGGGTGCTCGACCCGCAAGACCAGTGCGTGAGCGAACCGGCGGGCGAGCACCCCAACCCCGAGCGCGCGGGCTGCCCCGATGGCGACGGCGATCACGACGGCGTATTCGACCACGCCGACCAGTGCCCCGCCGAGCCCATCGGGCTGCACGCCGACCCGGCGCGCGCAGGCTGCCCGGCGCCCGACCGCGACCACGACTCCGTGTCCGATCTCACCGACCACTGCCCCGACCGGCCCGGCGCTCCCAGCGCCGACCCGGTGCGCAACGGCTGCCCTGGCCTCGTGCTGGTCGACGGCGGGCAGATCCGCATCAACCGCCCGGTGTTCTTCGCGCCCAGCCGCGATGCCGTGCTGGGAACGAGCTTCCCGGTGCTCACCGCGGTCGCCGACGCGCTCGCCGCGACGCCGGAGATCCGGCACGTCTCCGTCGAGGGTCACACCGACGACGTGGGCGACGACGCGGGCAACCTGGAGCTCTCACGGCGCCGCGCCGCGAGCGTGGTGACCTGGCTCATTAGCCACGGCATCGACGCCGCGCGCCTCACGTCCACGGGCTTCGGCGAGACGCGCCCGGTCACCCCCGGCACGAGCGCCCTGGTCCGCGCGCAGAACCGCCGGGTGGAGTTCCGCATCGTCGCCGACGGTGACGCCCCCGCGGCGGCGCCTGCTCCCAACGCTCCCTGAGCATCGCGCGCACGGCGCGCTTGTGCTCTTCGCTGGACGGTGGTACATGCCCCGCCGTCCTCGGGGATGTTTCTTCCTCCCATCCGGGTGCCCCCCCGAGAACCATCGGTGCTGCTTCTCTTCACGGTGAAGCAGGCTGGTGAGTCCGACTCTCTCGGATCACCTGTGCTTCGCCGATGCTCCGCCTTCTCGCTGTGCTCCGATTGTCACAACCGGCAATCGAAGG
>CAIOSS010000765.1 GCA_903860995.1 uncultured delta proteobacterium
GGTCTCGAAGTCACGGATCTCACCAACCATGATGATGTCAGGGTCTTGCCGGAGAAACGACCGAAGCGCTGCGGCGAAGTTCAGGCCGATGTCGTCGTGCATCTGGCACTGGTTGATGCCCTGGAGGTTGTATTCGACGGGGTCTTCGGCGGTGGAGATGTTCTCGGAGATCTTGTTGAGCTCGGAGAGCGCCGAGTAGAGCGTCGTGGTCTTGCCCGACCCCGTCGGGCCCGTGACCAGCACCATCCCGAAGGGGTTGTGAATGGCCTTCATGAACCACTCGAGCGCCTGCTTCTCGAAGCCCAGCTTGGTCATGTCGAGCTGCAGGTTGGACTTGTCCAACAAGCGCATGACGATCTTCTCGCCCCAGATGGTGGGGAGCACGGACACGCGGTAGTCCATCTCCTTGCCGCCCGGCATCTTGAGCTTGATGCGCCCGTCCTGCGGGAGGCGGCGCTCGGCGATGTCGAGGCTCGACATGATCTTGATGCGCGACGAGATCGCGTTCTTCATCTTGATGGACGGGGACATCTCCTCGCGGAGCACGCCGTCGATGCGGTACCGCACCCGGAGCTTCTTCTCGTAGGGCTCGATGTGGATGTCGCTCGCGCGCACCTTGATGGCGTTGAGCAGGATGGCGTTGCAGAGCCGCACGATGGGAGCGTCTTCGCTGGCCCTGGCCAGCTCCATCGCGTTGGTCTCGACCTCCTCGTCGTCGCCGAACTCGATGTCGCTGTCGGCGAACTCGCTCAGCGCGTCTTCGATGTCGCTGGCCT
Source organism: uncultured delta proteobacterium (assembly GCA_903860995.1). Taxonomy (GTDB): domain Bacteria; phylum Myxococcota_A; class Polyangia; order Polyangiales; genus SCUS01. The sequence continues at coordinate 777 of CAIOSS010000765.1, forward strand.
GCGCCTGCGCCTGGAACATCCGCTCGATGGCCGCGAGGATGGCGTTCTCGCTCGCGACCACGGGCTCGACGTTGTAGTTCGAGAGGAAGCGCACCGCGTCGATGGCGTTGAGGTTGGTGGGGTCGCTCATCGCGACGATGAGCGAGGTGCCCGCCCGCGAGATGGGCACGATGCGGTGCTTCTCGCAGATCTCCTTCGTGACGATCTTGCCGAGCTCGGGGTCGAGCTCGACCGCGTTGAGGTCGATGGACGGGACGCGGTACTCCTGGGCCAGGAAGTTCGCGATCTCCTTCTCGGAGATGTACCCGAGCTTCGCCAGCGCGTACGTGAGGTTCTGCCCCGTGCGCTTCTGCTCGTCTTGCGCCGCCTTGAGCTGCGTCAGGGAGATGCGCTTCTCCCGCACCAGAAGTTCGCCGAGGCGATTGCCGCTAGACATCACACGCTCCTTCTCGTCGTCGATGGATCGGTTGGGGCCACTGTCGACGGGCGCGGTGCATCACAGCGGTCGCGAGGTCGAGACAGCGCACGGCGTGTTATCTATCACGCCTGGACGAGGATCATCCATGTGGTCGTGGTTGTCGCGCGCATTCCGGTCGACCGGCGCAGCCGAGCGGGCGGAGGCGGAGGGTCGGTTCGAAGATGCGGTGCGTCTCTACGTGGACGCTGGCTCGCGGGACGAGGCCGTACGGGTGCTGCTGGCCGTCGCGGACACCACCCGGGGCCTGGAGGCACGACGCGCGCTGCTCACCCGTGCGGCCACCGTTGCGCGCGACGACGCCCAGCGCGCCGAGGCGCGTCGACGCCTCGCGCGGCTCGCGGTGGAGGAGTCCGAGGACAGCCCCCCCCGCACCGACGACGACCGCCGCGCGCTCGCCGAGGCCGCCCGCGCGCTGGAGGCCCTCGGGGAGCACGGCGACGCCGCCCGGGCCTACGTGGTGCTCGAAGACCGCGAGGGCATCGTGCGCACGCTCACCCTCTCCGGCGACGTCGAGGCCCTCGAGCGCCTGACGGGGGCGCGCGACGACGTCGACCGTCACGGGCTCCGGCGCCGCGCGGCCACGGAGGACGCCGACAGCCGCTGGCGCTCGGGCGACCGGCCGGGCTCGCTCGCCGCGCTGCGCCAGTGGGTGGGCGCCAACGCCGACGACCAC
>CAIOSS010000766.1 GCA_903860995.1 uncultured delta proteobacterium
GGTCGAACTGCGCGCCGTAGGTCGCCTCCAGGTCGTCCTGGCTCCCGACCTCGACGCTCTTCACCAGGTGGATGCGGCCGCCGTGCGCCCGGCAGCGCGCCGTGAGGGCCCGCAGCTCGTGCTGAATCTTCACGCGCCGGCTGTCGTCCGGGCGGAGGTACGTGAGGGTGATGGCGAAGCCCCCGCTCTCGGCCGTGGCCGAGAGGCAGAAGGGGTTGTCGTCCTGCGGGAGCCACAGCACGTCGCAGAGGGTGGGGAGCTCGGCGTCGCCGCGCACCGAGGCCGTGAGGTCGTTGAGGAAGAGCGCGCCCCGCTCGGGGTCGGGCAGGATGAAGGTCTGCTGCAGCACGACGCTGCGGGGCCCCGTGTACTCGCGCTCCCGCACCAGGAGGTTGGCGTCCTGGAAGAACGTGAAGCCCGCGATGGGCGTGACGGCCACGGTGCCGCTGGCGAAGAGCCGGGTGGCGAGGTCCTGGATGGTGCGGTTGACCCACGAGCAGCCCATCATGAGGTTCTCGATCTCGCCCATCACCTCGTTTTCAGGCTCGTAGAGGATCATCGGCGACAGGTCGCGGTCGAACACGTACCGGCTCTCCGCGAGCAGGGCCTTCTCGGGCTTGTCCGACCCGGCGCCCCACCAGAACGACGCGTACACCGTCGACGCGGGCTCCGGGATGATCGTCACCACGCGCTCCGTCCGCCGGGCGGGCGCGGTGGCCATCGGTAGCACCGGCTCCGTGTCGGCGGGCGCGCGCATGCTGGCGCGGGCGACGGCGCGGCGCAGCACGATCTCGTTGTCGACCGCGCGCCGCTGGAGGGTGGTGAGCAGGTCGACCCAGAGGCCACGGTCCCCGGCGCGGAAGAGGGTGGACTGCGTCGCGACCTGCACCTGCGCGCCCGCGGGGGCCACGCGCAGCAGCTCGTAGGTGACCTCGACGATCGCCCCGAGGAATCCGAAGCCCGCCACGACCCCGAGGAAGAGGTTGCGGTCGCTCGATCCGTCGGCGGCGTCGCGGCGCAGCGCGCGGAGGTGGCCGCCCGGGAGCACCACCTTGAGCTCATGCACGTGGTCGCCCTCCTTGTGCCAGACGGGCGAGAAGCGGGAGATGGAGTGCGACGAGAGGCTGCCCCCCGCGGTGATGCCCGCCGCCGAGGGCACCGCCCGCGGGACGAAGCCCGCCGCGGTGGTGGCCGCCAGGATGTCCCCCCAGGTCGCGGAGGCGCCGACGGTGATCAGCGGGATGCGCCCGGTGAGGTCGTCCATCCGCACCGGGCCGATGTGCGTGAAGGCCTGGTCGGTGAGCATCACGACGACGTCGTCGTTGAGCGCCTGGCCGTCGATGGACTTGCCCCCCGAGCGGAAGGTGATCCTCCGCCCGGGCTCCAGGTTCATCAGGAAGCGCTGGAGCTCGGCGACCGAGTGCGGCCACACGACCAGGGGGTCGGCGCTGTGGATGTTGTCGAAGGCCACCAGGTGCCGCCGGTGGGCGCAGAGCCCGCCGATGGTGTCCGTCGCGGGGCCCACCACCGGCGGTCGCTGGCCGTGCACGCACGCGAAGGCCGACGCGGCCAGCGCCTGGAGCAGCCGTCGCCGACCGAGGCGGAGTTCGTCTTCATCCATCATGGCGACGCTGCCCTCCCATCGTCGTCAGCCCGCGAGCAGGCTGCGCGCGATCTGCGACACCTGGATCTCGTCCGTGCCGCCGTAGATCTGGAGCACCTTGGCGTCGCGGCAGAGCTGCTCGACCTGGTACTCGGCCATGTACCCGTTGCCGCCGAAGAGCTGCACGGCCTCCAGGCAGACCTCCATCGTGGCCTGGGCCGTGTACAGCTTGCACGCCGACGCCTCGGCGATGGCCATCGCCTTCCCCGCCGCCGCCAGCTCGATCTGGCGGAACACCAGGTTCTGGATGTTCATGCGCGCGACCTCCATCTTGGCGAGCTTCAGCTGGATGAGCTGAAACTCCCCGATGGGCTTGCCGAACTGCACCCGGGTCTTCGCGTACTCCGTCGACAGCTTGAGGCACTGCTCGACGATGCCCAGCGCCATCGCCGCGACGCCCGTGCGCTCGGCCGCGAAGGTGTCCTTGGCCGCCGCGCGCGCCGGCACGGTCTCGGTCTCGCCGATGAGCCGGTCGGCGCCCACGCGCACGTCCTCCAGGAAGAGCTCGCCCGTCGGGGAGCTGTGCATCCCCATCTTGCGCAGGGGCTTGCTCTGCGTGAGCCCCGGGGTGCCGCGGTCGAGCACGAAGCTCACGATCTTGCGTTGCGCGGCGGCGGTCTCGCCGTCGTCGAGCTTGCAGATGAACACGATGGTGTCGGCGTACGGGCCGTTGGTGATGAAGGTCTTGCTGCCGTTGAGGACGTAGCCCCCGGCGCCGTCGCGCCGCGCGGTGGACTTCATGCCCCCGAAGGCGTCCGAGCCGGAGCCCGGCTCGGTGATGGCCCAGGCGCCGATCTTGTCGAGGGTGAGCAGGTCGCGCGCCCAGCGCTCCTTCTGACGGATGGTGCCGCGGGTCATGATGGCCGCGGCGGTGAGCCCGATGCTCACGCCCATGGCGGTGATCATCCCGGGGCTGTAACGCGAGATCTCGATCACCGGGATGAGCCGCAGGGCGGTGTCCATCCCGCGCGGGGCCCGCTCGCCGGACTCCTCCGCCGCGCCGCCGCCGCCGCGCTCGGCCTTCGCCCGGTCGCGCGCGATCTGCGCGTCAAACTGCGCGAGCGCCATGTCGCGCACCCCGAACTCCGACATGAAGCGCCGCAGGATCTCGTACGGCGGCGTGTCCCCGTGCTCCAGCGCCTCGATGTTGGGCTTGATCTCCGCCTCCACGAAGCGGCGGACGGCGTCGCGGATGGCCTGGTGGGTCTCGTTCCATTCGTACATGGCCTCGCACGATACCCGAAGCGGGCTCGCGCAGAGACGGTGGAACAAGCATTCTGACGGCAGATCAGGGTTTCCCCGCCTCACTGCCAAACATTGTTTCGTCATCCATCCGACACGACGTCAATCCTCCAACGAGTCCTCGTCACCCGTCATGGTGATCATGGCCTGATCCCCTCTAGAGCGGTGGCCCGATGGGTTGGGTACACACCTTCGTGAGACCTCACCCCCAGCCCCCTCTCCATGAATGGAGA
>CAIOSS010000767.1 GCA_903860995.1 uncultured delta proteobacterium
CGAACGACGCGGGATAGATCTCGCAACCGGGCGGCCGGGGGCCGGGCAGGGCCGCAGCGACGGGGATGGCGACCGCGGGCGGCGCCCTGTGTCCCTCGCGCAGCACGTCGAGGGCGTCTGCGAGGCCGCAGACGGTGGGGTGCAGAAAAATGAGTCCGACGTTGAGCTCCATGCCGAGCGACTGCTCGAGGCGATGGATCGCACCGAGGCTGGAGAGCGAATCGCCGCCGATCAGAAAGAAGTTGGCGTCGCGGCTCGGTCGATCAAGGCGAAGGATCGATGCAAATGTCCCGGCGACCAGCTCCTCCATGGGCCCGCGGGGAGGCGATACGGATGGGTGGAGGCTGGCGGCAAGGCGGCTTGCCATGCTGTTGCGCTGCACCTTCCCGCCGGAACCGCGTGGCAGCGATTCGACGAAGATGATCCGTGACGGGACCTCGTGGACGGGCAGTGTGGCGATCAAGTGATCGCGCAGTTCCTGCTCCCCTGCCATGGCACCCTCGCGCAGCACCACCGCTGCCGCCACATCCTCTCCGAGCGTCGGATGGGGAACGGCGAAGGCGAGCGATTCCTGCACGGCGGGATGGCGATTGAGCGCCTCGTCGACTCGCAGGGGCGCCACCCTCATCCCGCCCCGATTGATTAATTCCTTGATCCGCCCGGTCAGCGTCAGCTGGCCCTGGTCGTCGAAGACCCCCTCGTCGCCCGTCAGAAACCAGGGCACGCCTCGCGCATCCCGATGCCAGCCGCTCTGTTCCTCCCCCTCGTAGCCAGGCGTGACGCTGGGGCCACGAATCGCAATCTGCCCGGCGACGCCACGCGGGCAATGCTCGCCGCCTTCGCCGAGCACCGTCACGTCGGGGCCTGCTGGGAGGCCGACAACGCCCGGTCTACGGACCACGCCGGCGCCCGGCAGGCAGGTGCTGCAGACCTGCGACGAGGCTTCCGTCATTCCGTAGACCTCGACAACGGGCACCAGGAAGGCCGACTCCAGCCGCTGCCGCGCGGCGGGGGCGAGCGGCATGGTGACGGAGCGCAGAAACCGCAGGTGATGGGCCGGCGGCGTGCCGCCGGCACGCTCCACCTCGTCGAGGAGCGCCAGGAGCAGCGGGGGCGATGCCGAGAACCAGGTGGGCCGCAGGTTCCCGAGGTGGGACACGAGTTCGTCGACGGCACGTTCGCGGCAGCAGATGACACTCCCGCCGGCAAGCAACGGAGCCAATAGCGTCGCTACGACGCCATGGATGTGGAACATCGGCATCGCTGCCAGCACGCGATCCGCGGAGTCGAGGGCCAGGGTCTCGACGATGGCGCGGGCGCCGGCGAACAGGTTGGCGTGGGTCAATGGCACGACCTTCGGGCGGGCGGTGGTGCCGGACGACTGCAGCAGGAGTGCGACGTCGGCGGCCGCAACCGGCGGTAGGCCGCATCGGCGAATGGGCACCTCGAACGGCTTCAATCGGAGCACCGGCAGCCGCAGCGCATCGGCGGCCGCCATCATCGCAGCCGAGGGCTGATCGTCGACGATTACCCAGCCCACCCGAAGACGACTCAG
>CAIOSS010000768.1 GCA_903860995.1 uncultured delta proteobacterium
GCCATGACGGCGTCGCCCACCCGCACCCGGGAGACCCGCACCAGGTGGTGGCCTCGGTCGCCGTCGACGGTCAGCGAGGCGGAGTCCCCCGCGAGGTCGGAGGGCTCGACCCGCACCCGCTCGCTCACGGCCGATGGAACTCCATCGAGATCCAGTCGCCCTCACCGGCCACGTCACCGGGCGTCAGGCCCTGCGCCACGTAGGCGTCGGTGAGCATCGCGCGCTGCGTGGCGAGGATGCCCGACAGGATGAGCACACCCCCCGGCGCGACCCGCGCGGCCACCTCGGCGGCGCCCGGCACCAGCACCACGGCCTCGATGTTGGCGACCACCAGGGTGGACGTCTCGGGCACCACCTCGAAGCCGCCCACCCGGAGGTCGATGCGCCCGGCGAACCCAAGCATCGCGGCGTTCTCGGCGGCGCTCTCGACGGATTCTCGGTCGATGTCGCACGCGATGGCGCGGTGCAGCCCGTGGAGCACCGCGACGAAGGCCAGGATCCCGGAGCCGCAGCCGAGGTCGAGCAGGAGGGTGTGCCGCCCCGAGAGGGTCTCGCGCTCGACCTTCTGCGCGGCCAGGGTGGTGGAGGCGTGCTGCCCGGTGCCGAACGCGCGCCCGGGATCGAAGCGCATCAGTAGGTCGCCCGGCAGGGGCTCGTACTCCGTCCACGAGGGGACGACCACGACCCGCTCGGTGATGCGGGTCGGCTTCCAGTGCTCCTTCCAGCCGTCGCGCCAGGCGTCGCCGACGACGAACTCGATGCGCGCCTCGACCCCGTCCCCGAGGCCGGCCAGCGCCTCTCGCGCCGTCGCCTCGTCGCTGAAGCTCGCCACCAGGGTGACCCCGCGGGCCCCGCCCTTGTAGAGGGTGGTGGCGTCGCGCTCCTCGACGCACTCGGCGCCTGCCATGCTCAGCCGGCCGAGCAGGGCGTCGGCCCCGGCGGCATCCGTCTCGACGATCACCAGCGGGAAATTCGGTTCGCTCATCGCGACTATGGTCCTTAGTCGCTGTCGGTCGGGCGCCGCAAGCCCGCGCGGCGGGGATCGCTCGCGCGGCGACGGTGAACCGGGATAAGGTGCCGCGACCATGACCGGTGACCCAGCGGAAATCCCGATCCCTGAGGCGCTGCGCGAGCAGTATCGGGTGAGCTTCATTCGCTTCCAGAGCCCCACCGCGGCGCTCTTCGAGGGCGTCGATCCAGAGCACGGGCGCACCGTCCTCGTGAAGGTGATGCGGCCCGATCCGACGACCTCGCCCGCCGATCGACAACGGGTGCGCCGCGAACTCCAGAAGCTCGTGCAGGTCCGGCACCCCGTGCTCGTGCCCATCCTCGACCTCGGCGAGGAGGACGACCTCACCTGGATCATCCGCCCCTTCGTCGTCGGCGAGACCCTCGCCGAGCGCATCTCCGCCCGCGGGCGCCTCTCGCCGGTCGAGGCAGCCACCCTCGGCCTGCACCTCGCCGCGGGCCTCGGTGAGCTCCACCGCCACGGCCTGCTGCACCGCGACCTGCGCCCCGGACACGTCCTCCTCGGGCAGGACGGCGGCGTGTATCTCATCGACGCAGGCCTCGGCCGGACCTTGGTCTCCCCGGACGGGCGCGCGCTCGTCGGCTGCCCCGGCTACGCCGCCCCGGAGGCCATCCTCGGCCGTCTGATGAGCTTCCGCTCCGACCTCTACGGCCTCGGCGCGGTGCTCTACGAGGCCCTCTCGGGCATGCCGCCGTACATGGCCCTCGACCCTCGGCGGATGATGCAGCTGCAGTGCGAGGCCGACCCCGAGCCCCTCGACCCCTCGGTGCCCCCCGGCCTCACCCGCCTCGTCTCGACGCTGCTCGCCCGCGATCCGCGCGAGCGCCCGATGAGCGCGCAGATCGTCGAGCGCCAGCTCGAGCCGATGGTGCCATCGATCCCGCCGGCGGCGCCGGAAGCAGAGTTCGAGATGGGCGAGCGCACCCTGATGACCGACTCGGTCGACGGGTACGTCAGCCCCGCCGGGCTCGTGTACGAGGCCCCGGCGATGGAGAGCCCGCCGCCCGCGCAGACCTTCCGGGCCCCGACGCCCGAGCCGGTGTTCCGGAGCCCGACGCCTGCGCCGGCGTTCCGGGCCCCGACGCCCGCAGCGGCCTTCCAGGTCGCGCCGCCGGCCCCTCCGGCGAAGGCCGCGAAGGCGACGATGATGGGCCTCGCGCCGGGGATGCAGCCAGGCGACGTGAACCCCTACGAGCCTGCGGGGCAGGTCCAGGGCGCGCCCCCAGAGGCGCTCGACTTCGACGACGTCGTCGACACCAACCAGAACGAGGCGTCGCGGGTGTTCGGCATCCCGGCGACGTCGCAGTCCTCGGGCGGCAGCGCCATTCCCCCGCTCGCGCCGGAGCCGATGCACGGCCGCGGCCTCGCGCAGACCGAGGCGGCGATGGCGCAGTTCCCCGGCTTTGCACCAAACCCCGCGGCCGATCCGCAGAGCGGGCCGCGGATGGCCCCGGCACCCTTCGGCGATGCCGCGATGGCGCCACGAAGCTCGGGCGCCTATCCCCTGCCCGATCAGGCCCCGCCCCCGGGACCGCAGCCCTTCGAGCCGCCAGCTAGCCACACGGTCGCGATGGATGGCCCTCTGCCCGCTGCGCTCATGGGGTACGGCATGCAGGGCCAGCCCATGATGCAGGGCCAGCCCATGATGCAGGGCCAGCCCATGATGCAGGGCCAGCCCCAGTGGTCCCCGTACGGACCAGCGATGCCCGGCCAGGGCCCGAACCCGTTGACGGTGCCTCCGCCACCGCCCTCGAAGTCCCGCGCCCCGGCCCTGCTCCTCGGCCTCTTCAGCCTCGTCACCATCGCGGGTGGCGGTGGGTACCTCGCCGCGCGCATCCGGCGGGCGAGCAACAACGGCTCCCCTCCCGCCGCCACGGGCAACCCTAGCGTCACGCCCGAGACCGCCATCACCCAGCCGCCGATGCCGAGCGGCACCCTCGGGACGCCCGACGCGGCCCCGCTCGTTGCCACCCCCGATGTCCCCACGGTGACCGAGGCCGAGGCGCCCGCCCTCCTCGCCGCCGGGCCCGATGTACCTGCAGCCGTCGGCGAGCCTGACGCAGGCGCCGCGGTCGCGATGGTACCGCCGCGACCGCTCGAGCCGGTCGTGATCGACGCAGGTTCGGTCGCCCCGACCCCGACCCCGACCCCGACCCCGACCCCGACCCCGACGCCCCGCCCTACCCCGGTGGTGCGAACGACCCAGGCGCGTCCGGTGAACGTCCGCCCGGTGCCGACGTCGCGGTCCACCGGCGACGCCGGGGTTGCGGTCACGCCGCTGACGGAGGCGCTCCGTCGCCAGGACTGGGCCACCGCACGCCGCCTCCTCGCGGATCACCTCCGTTCTCGCCCTGGCGATGCCGCGGCGCACGCGCAGCTCGGGTACGTGCTCGACCGGCTCGGTGACAACCCCGGCGCCCTCGCGGAGTACCGCAGCGCCACGCGGCTCGACCGGCGCAACACCCGCTACCTGCATCGCCTCGCAGACCTCCAGGTTGCCACCGGCGACCGCCCGGGCGCGATCACGACGCTCCAGCAGATCCTCCGCATCAACCCCGCCGAGCCTGCGGCGCGGGCGCGGCTCGAACAGATGCAGGGCCCGCGCTGACGCCTTCGGTGCTTCGCAGCGAGGGCCCGCGGAGGCTACGATGCGGCCATGGCCATCCTTCGAACGGTCTCCCTCCTCGTCGCGGCGAGCAGCCTCTCCCTCGCCTGCTCGTCGAACACCCCCGACCCGGGCGGTGACGCCGGCCCCGGCGACCTCGACGTAGCAATCACCGACCGCGGCACGGTCACCGACCGCGGCACCATCGTCGACCGCGGCGCCCCCGACAGCGGAGGCGGCGCCACCTGCGGCGGCACCCTCGGTCCGTGCAACGTCGTCACCAGCACGGGGTGCATGGCGGGCGAAGGCTGCTACGCCGGTCGCAGCGCGGACGGCGGCGTGGGCGCCACCTGCTCGCCGGCTGGCCGCCGCGGGTGGGGCGAGCCCTGCACGACGGCCAACGGGTGTCGGGAGGGCTTCGCGTGCCTCGGCACGCCGGGTAGCTGCGTGAAGCTCTGCTGCCTGAACGACAACGCGTCGTGCCGCGACGAGGCCCGCGGCGGCCGACCGGGGGCCGTCTGCGCTGGCGTGGTCAACGGCAGCGACACGCGCACCTGCATGGAGATCTCGAGCTGCGACGTGTACGCCACGAGCGGCAACCGCTGCCCGGCCGAGCGCCCCCGCTGCGACATCATCGCGAGCGACGGCACCACCAACTGCTTCCCCCAGGAGGCGGGCGCGACGCCCGGCGTCGACGGCGCGGCGTGCTGCTCGAACAACC
>CAIOSS010000769.1 GCA_903860995.1 uncultured delta proteobacterium
CCAAACGGGAGGTTCACCAGCTTGTTGAGAATGGGGAGGTTGTTGGTGCTGAGCGTGTGCCGCCCCGCGCCGAAGGTGTCGAGCCGCTGCCCGTCCTTGTAGAGCATCGCCCACTGGCTCTCGTGAACGATGAGCTGGGTCATCGTGCAGAGCTCGCTGTTGGGAAATTTCCACATCAGCTCGTCGCCCGCGGCGTCCCGCTTCACGACATCGATCAAAGCCATCGCTTACCCCGGTCCACTGGTTTGAAGGCCGCTCGGTGCCCACCTCCCCGCAACCAACCCAACGGCGAGGTGCGAGGTAGATGTCCTTCCCCGGAAGCGATTGGCGACCGGCCGACGGCCCATCACGGATTCGACAGCGCCTCGTGCGATGACGGCCCGTGTAGCCGATGGCGCGTGCGCCGTTCGACGTGGCCCGGCGGGGCGCCGCCACAGAACGCCGCGCCCGGACGCGTGCCGCACGGTGCCTCGACGTGCCCGACGCCACGGCACGCTCCACCCTGCCGCTTCGACCCGCAGCCTCGACACTCTGTACCAGTGCCGTTGATGGACGCGGTGACTCACCGCCGACGGGAGAACCGTCCACGGAGTCGCTGGCCGAGCGTCGACGGGAAACCTCCGCCCGCCATCGGCGACGCGTCGCGCGGGCCTCGAGGCGACGTCAGCGCGCGATCGGCTCGCGTGCGTGATGCCAGACGTGAAGCACCAACCCGAGCCCGGGCGCGCGGTCGTAGTACAGCGTCGAGGGGTGGACAAAACATCGGCGGCAAGGTGCGCCGGTGTTGAGGCGCGCGCTCGGGCCGTCGACCCGTGGGTGCGGACCCGCGAGCGTCGCGAGCGTCGCGCCGATCGCCGTGCGCTGTCGCATGGCGGCATCGGGGTTGCGCGCTGCGATGGACTCGATGGCTTCCTCAAGCTCAGCGCGGGCCAGCGCCGTGAACTCCACCGCGTCGGGCTTCATCGCCGGGCGTCCGCGGCGACGATGCGCCCCAGCCCCGCGTCAACCTCCGACCATGGCACCGTGCGCCCCGCGGCCACGTCGGCCCTCCCGGCGACGATGCGCGCTTCCGTCTCCGGCGACACGAGTTCGTCGCGATCGTCCGTCGGAACATCCGTCCCGTTCCAGTCGATGACCTGCGCCGCATCGCGCATGACCCGCACGGTGCCGCGGGGCACCCGGCGCACGCAAGCGCCCGCCCGGTGAGGTCAGCGGCTACCGCTGCAGCGGCGCGCGCCGACCGTCCCACACATGGAGCACCTCCACCGTCGCGGCGGTCCGGCGGTAGTAGACAACCAGGTGCCGCACGACACAGCGGCGCGCCGCCTCGCCGGTCGAGAGCGTCGCGCTGGCGCCTTCCATGTAGCCCGTCGCCACCAGGTCGAGCGCCCGCTCCAACGCGAAGAGAAGCTCCCGGAGGGCCGTGGGGTTCCGCGGCCCCAGATACTCCACCAGTTCGGCGAGCTCGTCCCGGGCCGCGTCCGTGAAGACCGGCGACGGTACTACCGACGGCCGGTTTCGATCACGTCGAGGCGCGCGTGCATCCCGCGGAACACCTCCGCCGCCGGCGTGACGGCGCCGCGCTCCGCGTCCGCGATGCCTCGACGGATGCGGGCCTCCGTGTGCGCCGGGAGCACCCCGTCAACGGACAGCCCGCGGAGGGTGGACGCAACGACCGGGAGCGACTCTTCCGGGAGGGCGTCGACCAACGCGTGCAACGCTTCGCGATCCGTCATGCCCGAAGGGTGCCGCGGAGGCATGGGGTCGCGCAAGAGCGCGCCCGCCCCCTACACCGACCACAACCCGGCGAGGTCGAGCGGCACCGCATCGAAGGGCTCCGCGCGGACCACCGCGTCGCCTTCGAACGTCGCCACCAGCGACCACCCGACGTCGGCCCGGCGGAGCACCTCCACCGTCTGCAACACCGGCGAGACGAACCACACGTGGCCGACGCCCTCGCGGTGGTAGATCGCCAGCTTGCGCCCGCGGTCGAGCCGCTCCGTCGACGGGGAGAGCACCTCGCAACACCAGTCGGGCGCGAGGGCGATGCCGTTGCGCACGGGGTCGAGGAAGTCCGCCGGCGCCCGCTCGCGACGCCACCCGGCGAGGTCGGGGACGAGCACGTCCGGGCGCGCGCCGAGGTGCAGCTCCGCCTCCACCAGGAAGATCCACCCGCCGGGGCCATCGCGCCCCCGATCGAAGGGCCCGCGGAGCTCGCCGTGCAGCTCGCCGGCGGAGCGTGCGTGTCGCGGCCGTGGCCGCGGGAGCAACGACAGCTCCCCGTCGATGATCTCCGCGACCAGGTGCTCCGGCGCGTTGCGGTAGCCCTCGACGACGTCGAGCGCGAGGCCGGGAAACTCCGGGTCGATGGTGCTTGCGGCGTCGCCTGACATGCCGCGAGCGTAGCCCACCCGGCGAGTGCGGGGCACTGGCGCGAAGCGCACTCCGGCGACGACTGCACAGGTCCGCGGCCCGCGCCGTGACCTCATGACGCGCCCGGGCGCCTGTGTGCGCGCCCAAGCCACGCTCGGCAACGATGGGCGTCCCTCGCACACTGCCGACGCCCGATGCCCCGACCCGTCGAAGCCCTCTCTGTGTCCACCGTGTCTGCGTGTGATCAGAGAACCAGACACACTCTATTGTGCCTATTTACTCGCGTTTCGTGGCCTCTTTGGGCGCTGTGTCTCTGTGTCGACCAACCCAAGGTACGCGGCTGAAAATGGTGGCCCTCTCGAAAGAGCTCACCCGGTCAATCCCCTCGCCGGTGACCCCCGTCGCGTCGAGCACCAGTCCGGCGAGCTCCACCGCGTGCCGCATCCTGAGGGTCCCGCCCTCGAGCACCGCCACCGCCCTCCGCCACGGCGCCGAGTCGGGCGCCGCGTACCGCAGCACCTCGATGGCCAACTCGCGCGCCATCGTCCCGGCCGGCGCCCTCGGCGCAACCGAGGGGTGCGCGAGGCCCCTGGGTCGAGACAAGGTCCCCGCGCGCACTGCTCCAAGGAATTCCGTTGACGGCATCGCCTGACGCGCTCAGCGATACACAGGGAGCGGGCGCCGTGCCCGCGAGTTCATCCACCATGTCGACCAAGCACATCGCCTCCGCCCCGAGCCGTCCGACGCGCGAACAGCAGACCAGCGGGGCCTTTCTCGGCACGCCCGATGGCGCCCCCCGCCGTGTCCGTCAGGTGACGGTGCACAACTGGGTCGAGCTCGTGTATCGGGCCTTCTCGCAGACCCTTCCGACACAGCCCGGACAGGTCGCGATCCTCGCGCTGCGCGAGGCGACGCTCGGCACGAAGGGCGCCGCCGCGAAGCCCGCCGCGGGGGTGAACCCCGAGCACCCCTGGCTGAAGAAGCTCGCCACCAGCTCCCTCGCCAACGGCCCGGACGGGTCATGCGTCGAGACCAGCCTCGGCAACATGGACCGCCTCGGCATCCCGAGCTTCAACGGCGGCACCTTGGCCGACCCGAACAACTCCCGCGGCGCGATGGTGCAGATGATGCGTAACGGCCGGTGGTCGTCGATGCCTCTCGAGGGCTCGAAGCTCCGCACGATCTCCAGCCCCTACGGCACGGCGCAGGCCCACGTCCTCGACGCCGACACCTACGAGCGGATGGCCCAGCGGGGCCAGATCCCGAGCGGCTCGGTGCTCTTTCAGACCCGCCACGGCTGGAGCGCGAGCAGCACGGCGCGCGGCAACGACATGGGGATCGTCCGCAACGGCGGCCGGGTCACGCACAACTACCGCTCGATGAGCCCGATCATCTACGGCGACGCGAAGGAGGTGGTGGTGCTCGTCCCGAGCGACTCCCTCGCGAAGAACGGCGCGGGCGCCGCAGGCGGCGCGGGTGGCGCAGGCGGTACGGGCGGCGCGGGTGGCGCGGGCGGCGCGGGCGGCGCGGGCTCC
>CAIOSS010000770.1 GCA_903860995.1 uncultured delta proteobacterium
ACCACCGTGAGGATGGCCGCCACTGTCGAGATGGTGACCTCCTTGCGGGTGACCACGAAGAACCCCAGCGTGACCAACGAGTCGTGCACCAGCGCGAGGATGCCCCCCGGCGCGAAGCGCAGGTCGAAGCGGAACGCAACGTAGATCATGATGAAGACGATCGAGTAGAGCACCGCGCGGAGGGCGGCGTACCGGAGTTCGGCGCCTGCCTTCGGCGACACCCAGACGCTGGCGGTGAGGGTGCCCTGGGCGCCGACGCCGTCCGAGCCTACGAGGCCGCGGAAGATCTCGTCGCCGATGCCCACGAGCGGCACCTGCCAGCGGTGCTCGTCGAGGGCGCCCATCTGAAGCGCCACGTCGCCGCGCACGTTCGCCCCGGAGGCGCGGACGAGCTCCGCGACCTGCTGGGCGTTGAGCGTGCTGTCGTTGAACTGCACGACGATATGGTCCCCGCCCGGTGACAGGCGGAAGTCACCGAGGGAGCCGCCGCCCGTGGTGGTCGGGAGGCGCTCGTTGACTGCGCGGCGGATCTGCTCGCGGCGGGCCGCCGTGATGGGCGAGCTCTTCTCCACCCGGATGATGTACTCGTTGGTGCGCTGCGTGGGGACCACCTCGGAGTGGTCGTGGCCCATGCGATCGAGCACTGCGCGCACGCGGGCCGCGTCGACGTTGCCGTCGAACTGCACGGTGAGCTCGGTGCCGCCCAGGAAGTCGATGCCGTACTTGGGCCCCGGCTTGAAGAGCAGAACCGACGAGATCACCGTCAGCGCGATCGATAAGGCGATCCAGTACTTCCGGACCGACATGAAATCATAGACGCGGTGGCTCCTGTTGAACTCCATGGTCGTTCCTACTTCGCCCCGAGGAGGGACTTGACCTTCAGGCCGCGCACCAGCCAGTCGAACACCACACGCGTGGCGAACACGCCCGTGAAGAGGTTGGCGAGCACGCCGATGAGCAGCGTCACGGCGAAGCCCTTCACCGGCCCGGTGCCGTACTGGAGGAGCACCACGCCCGAGATCAGGGTCGTGACGTGGCCGTCGAAGATCGCCGAGAACGCGTGGCTGTAGCCAGCGTCGACCGCCGCACGCAGGGTCTTGCCCCCGCGAAGCTCTTCGCGGATGCGCTCGTTGATGAGCACGTTGTTGTCGACGCTCATGCCCACCGTGAGCGCGAAGCCCACGAGGCCCGGCAGCGTGATGGTGGCACCGATGAACACCAGGATCGCGAGCTGGATCGCGAGGTTGGCTAGCACCGCGCCGTTGGCGATCCAGCCCGCCACGCCGTAGTAGACGGCCATGAAGAGCAGCACCAGCGAGATGGACACGAGCATCGCGTTGCGCGCGTGGCGGATGGTGTCGTGGCCGAGCGTCGGGCCGACGTAGTCCTGCTTGCCCTCGGAGAGCGGCGCCGGGAGAGCGCCCGCGCGCAGCACGATCACGAGGTCGTTGGCCTCGCGCATCACGATGCGGTAGTCGCTGTCGCCGCCGAGGGTGATGCGCGCCGAGCCGCCGCCGATGCGCTGCTGGATCTGCGGCGCGGAGTTCACCCGGTCGTCGAGCACGATGGCGAAGCGCTTCTTGACGTTCTCCTCGGTGACGCGCGCGAAGACTTCGCCGCCGCGGC
>CAIOSS010000771.1 GCA_903860995.1 uncultured delta proteobacterium
GCCCGTGCTGCTCCAGGGCGAGTCGGGCACCGGCAAGGAGCTCGTCGCCCGCGCGCTGCATGACAACAGCCCCCGCGCGCACCGCCCCTTCGTGGCGGAGAACTGCGGCGCCATCCCCGAGACGCTGCTGGAGAGCACCCTCTTCGGCCATGTGCGCGGGGCCTTCACGGGCGCCGACCGGACGCGCGCGGGGCTCTTCGAGGCAGCCGACGGAGGCACCCTCTTCCTCGACGAGATCGGCGAGATGTCGCCCGCCATGCAGTCGCGGCTGCTGCGGGTGCTCCAGGAGGGCGAGGTGCGGCCCGTGGGCGGCGAGCGCGTGCGCCGGGTGGACGTGCGCGTGGTGGCGGCCACCCACCGCGACCTGCCGGAGATGGTCAGCCGCGGCGCCTTCCGCGAGGATCTCTACTACCGCCTCGCGGTGATCGTCGTGCGGGTGCCCGCGCTGCGAGACCGGCGCGAGGACATCCCCGACCTCGTGGCGCACTTCCTCCGGCAGGGCGCGCGGCGCGACGTGAGCATCGACCGCGCCGCGCTCGCGGCGATCTGCGCGGCGCCGTGGCCCGGCAACGTGCGCCAGCTCCAGAGCGAGGTGCTTCGGGCGGCCGTGATGGCCGAGGACGTCATCCGCGCGGAGCACCTCACGGTGGCGACCGAGGCCGGGGCGGGCGCGCGCGCTGCGGCGGGCGGACACTCTGGGCTCGACCTGCGCAACGCCGTCGAGGACGTCGAGCGGAGCATGGTGATGCAGGCGCTCGCGTCGCACGGCGGCAACCAGACCCACGCGGCGAAGACACTGGGGCTGTCGCGGTTCGGGCTACAGAAGAAGCTGCGGCGGCTGGGGATCTCCGCGCGGGATCTCCGCGCGGGGCGGGAGAGTCGGTAGCGCTCAGACGGCGGCGCCGACCTGCTTGAAGCGGGCGGCGAGCACGTCCCAGTTGAGCCCCGAGAGGATCGACTCGACGTACTTCGCCTTGCCGGTCTGGTAGTCGAAGAAGTAGGCGTGCTCCCAGGCGTCGAAGGCGGCCACCACGTGCACGTTGGCGAAGAGCCCGATGTGGTGCTCGCCCTGCACGAGGTTGTTGATGAGCTTCTTCGAGTCGTAGTCGTAGCAGAGCAGGGTCCAGCCGTGGCCGCTCATGAGGCAGGCCTTGGTGTCGGCGACCCAGGCGTCGAAGCTGCCGAAGCCGTTGGCGATGAACTCCTTGGTGCCCGCGCTCGGCTGCGTGGAGCCGTCGCCGAGGCCGTCGAAGTACATCTCGTGGAGCACGGTGCCGTTGAACGCGACGGGCTCGCGGCGGCGCAGCTCGGAGTACTCGTTGAAGCTGTAGTTGGGCGTGCTGCGGTCGGCCGCGGCGAGCTTCGTGGTGATCTCGTTGAGCTTGGTGACGTAGCCCTTGTACAGGGTGAAGTGCGCCTGCAGCTGGGCGTCCGAGAGGCCCTTGGCCTTGCCGCCCAGGAGGTGATCGAAGCTCTTCGGTTCGCGTGCCATGGTTCGACTCCGTTGGTGAGTAGTAGAGGTGTCTCAGGCGCCGACGACGGCGGTGGCCGTAGCGAAGGGGCGGACCGTGGTTACCGCCCTCCCCGGCGCCGCGCAATACCTGGAGTCGGGCCGTCGCTGCGTCGACGGGGAAAGCGGCGGCTGAGCTAGCATCGAGGGCACCGTGACCGGAAATCGCCTCGCTCCCATTTTCGCAGCGACCCTCCTGATGGCCTGCGACCAGACCTCGCCGAACGTCAACGCTCCCGACGCCGCCGCCGACCTCCCGGTCGTGGTCGACGCTCCCACGGATGATGGAGTGCTCCCGGACGTCGGAGCGGACGCCGGGCCCCCGCCCTTCGACGCAGGCCCGCCGCCGACGTGCGAGGGCGAGGCCCTGGTGCGCCCGATCGCGACGGCGACCGCGGGCTACAGCGACGGCGAGATCGCCGGCCTGGTGCCCTACCGCGGGGGGTTCCTCGCGCTGTGGCGGGAGGGCGCCTTGCGCGGGGCGGGCGGCGTCGACGGCGCGGTGCCCGGGCGCGACCAGATCACCCTCCTGGCGGTCGACCCCAACGGCGCGCCGCAGCGCGAGCCGGCGGTGGTGCGCTCGACCGCGGGCACCCGTATCGACCTCTCCACCCCGACGCTCACCCGCGCGGGCGAAGGGGCCCTCGTGCTCTACCGGGAGAGCGTCGGGTTTCCTGGAGACGCCGACTTCACCACGCGGGTGATGTCCGCGCCCATCGACGCGAGCGGCGCCGCCCTGGGCGCGATGCCCCTCCTGCCCAACTACAGCGACCCCATCGCGGCGGGGCTGAGCTCGGGCGTCACGCTCGGCCTCTCGGCGCGGGTGGTCGAGGTGCTCGACGGGGGCGCCGTCGTCGCATCCCCCGGGGCGTTTCGTGTCCGCCCGAGCGGCGAGCTCGCGTCCGCGGCCATCGACGTGACGGCCTTCATCCCCGCCTCGGCCGAGAACGTCGTGCTGCGCCCGAGCGGCGACGCCGCGGCGGCGATCTACAAGCGCGGCTCGGACGTGTACGTCGTGCGCTTCGACCCCGGCGGGCTCATCGACAGCGCGGGCCCGCGGGTCACCCGTAACCTGCTGCTGCCCAACATCGACGACGCGGCCCCGCTCGCCGAGGGCGTCATCCTGGTGTGGAGCGAGGAGCTCAACGGGCAGTCCGTCGTCTCCGCCGCGGTGCTCGGACTCGACGGATCGCTGCGCGCGCGCCAGGTCATCGAGCGGTTCGTGGGCGACCTGCCGGCCGTGTCGATCGTGCCCTCGCACGGCGGCGCCACGGCGCTGTGGCTGCGCGGCGGGCTCGTGCGCGGCGCGACGGTCCAGCCCGACGGCGTCGTGCGCACGCCCTTCGACGGGCCGCGCATCGCCGAAGCGGCGGGGCGGGTCGTGGCGGTCGGCAGCGGGCGTCGGCTCTCCGCGGCGGTGCAGACCGGGCCGCGCGGGCGGCGCGGGGTGGCGTTTACCAGGTTCTGTATTCCGCTGCCCTGACCCTCTGCGGTGCCCGACGGGGGGCACGGGCTGGCGGCGCTGCACGCCCCGCGGCGGAGCGTTCCGTCGGGCGCGCGCAGCGCCGCGGGGACGCCTTGCACTGGGAGGGACACGGCGACGGTCACCGGGCCGACGGGCGCGTCGGCGTCGAGTCCGACGAAGGAGCGACAGTACAAGCGCACGTCGACGCCGGTCGCCGTCGGTCGGGGACCTCGCTCAGCGGTGCGGTGCTGCGCCTTCCGCGGTGCGCCGCCGATCGGAGACGATCGCGCCGTCGACGAGGTCGATGGTGCGGTCGCAGCGCGCGGCGAGGCGGGGGTCGTGGGTGACGATGAGGAACGCCACCCCGAGCTCGCGATTGAACTCGCGCAGCACGTCGAAGATCTGGTCGGCGGTCCGGGTGTCGAGGTTGCCCGTTGGCTCGTCGGCGAGGACGAGCGGCGGCCCGAGCGCCAGGGCCCTCGCGATGGCGACGCGCTGCTGCTGCCCACCCGAGAGGGCGCTCGGGAGGGCGTCGGCGCGGCCCGCGAGGCCCACCCGATCGAGCAGCGCCACGGCGCGCGGGACCATCGCCTTCGCGGTGCGCCCCTCGCGGGCGATCATGGGCATCATCACGTTCTCCGCCGCGCTCAATCCGGGCAACAGATGGTGGAACTGGAACACGAAGCCGATCGCGTGGCCTCGCAGCCGGGTGAGGCCGGCGTCGTCGAGACCGGCGGTCTCTTCGCCGGCGATCGCGAGGCGCCCGCTGGTCGGCCGGTCGAGCAGCCCGAGCAGGTTGAGGAGCGTGCTCTTCCCGGAGCCCGACGGTCCGACGAGGGCCGCGAACTCGCCGCGGTCGACCCGCAGGTCGACGCCCTTGAGCACCTCGGTGACGACCTTGTCGCCGTAGGATTTGCGCACGCCTTCGAGCAGTACGACGGGCTCAGCCATTGCGGATCGCCACCGCGGGGTCGAGCCGCGCCGCGCGGCGCGCCGGGAGCGCCGCGGCGAGCACCCCGGTGAGGAAGGCCACGCCCGCGGAGCGCGCGACCAGGGCGAGGCTGACCGTGATGGGGAAGGTCGGGCTCCCGTCGGCGTTGCGCGCCGAGGCCGCGAAGGCCGCGCCGAGGCCCGCACCCAGGGCCGTCCCGAGGACCGAGCCCACGAGCCCGACCAGCGCGCCTTGCAGAAGGAACACCCGGAGCACGGTGCTGCGTGCGGTGCCCATCGCGCGGAGGATCCCGATCTCCTTGCCCTTCTGCACCACGGAGACCACCAGCACGCTCGCGATGCCCATCGCCACCGCCAGGATGACGAAGAACTGGATCATCTGGCTGGAGCTGGCCTGCGACCGCAGCGCCACCAGGAGCTGGGCGTTGGTCTTCATCCAGCTGTCGGCGACGAGCCCCGTACGCGCAGTGACGTCCGCGGCCACGGCGTCGGCGGCGAAGAGGTCGCGCACCCGCAGGTCGACGCTCGACACGCCGCCCACGAGGTCGAGCATGGTCTGCGCGGCGCGCGTCGAGACGACCACCCAGCGGCGGTTGACCTCGCGGTTGCCGAGGTCGAAGACGCCGGCGACGAGGTACACGTCCCCCACGCCGCCGACCGCCGCGAGGCGCACCCGGTCGCCGACCGCCACCCCGAGGTCGACGGCGAGCTCGCGGCCGATGACGCAGCTGGTGCTGGTCGGATCGAAGCGCCCCGCCACCATCCGCTGGCGCACGGGGTAGATGCGCCCGAAGCGCTCGGGGTCGACGCCGTACAGCACCACCGCGCGGGTGGCGTTGCCGCGCAGGGCGACCGCGGGCCCCGTCACGACGGGCGACACCTCGGTGACGCCGGGCATGGCCGCGAGGGCGGTGACGACCTGCTGCCATCCGACGATGGAGCGCGCCCGCTGGGCCGTCTGCTCGACGCGCGCCGCGACGGCGACCCCGGCCTCGGGGCGGCGCAGCGGGCGTGCCACCTCGTCCGGGGGTCGCACCACGACGTGGGCCTGGGTGCCGAGGGTCTGCGCGACGAGGCTGGTCTGGAGCCCGTCGATGAGCGCCGAGAGGAAGACCATCACAGCCACGCCCACCGACACTCCCGCGACGATGAGCACGGACTGCATCCGCCCCTCCCGGAGGAACCTCAGCGCCAGGAACCATGAGATCGGCATCTGCGTCAGCGCTCCAGATCAGCGGGCGATCGGGCGCACGCGGCGCCCCGCGCGAACGGCCGCGTCCGCCGGGGTGATCACCCGGTCGCGCTCGTCGAGCCCCCGGGTCACCTCCACGACGTCGGCGCCGCGCAGCCCGAGCGCCACACCGCGCCGGGCGGCGCGGCCGTCAGCGCCCACGATCCACACCCAGGGCGTGGGGGTTGCGGCGTCGTGCACCGCGACCGGCGGCAGCGTCAGGACCCCCGCCCGGCGGGCGACCTCCACCTCGACGGACACGGTCATCGACGGTCGCAGGTAGTCGGGCGGGGAGGTGACCCGCAGCCGCACCTCGACGGTGCCGTGCAGGGCGTCGACCGTCGGCGCAAGGTAGCTCACCTCCGCGGCGAAGCGCCGGTCCGGGAAGGCCTCGGCCGAGGC
>CAIOSS010000772.1 GCA_903860995.1 uncultured delta proteobacterium
GTGGGCATCTCGAGCGCGGCGTCGGGCACCTCCACCACGGGCGGCGGCGGCGGCGGGGGCGGCGGGGGATTGGGCGGCGGGTCGGGCGGACGGTTGATGGTCTCGACGGGCTGGTGGACCGGGGCTGCGGGGGGGCGCGAGCACGCCGCGCTGGTGAGGGCGGCGCCCGCGAGCACGATGAGGCGGGCGCGGAGCCGGGCGAGGCGCTCGGGGTCGACGTGGGTGGCCATCGGAGGGAGACGCTACACCACCGCCGCGAGGCGGTGGGAGGGGGGAGAGGCGCTACTTCACGGGCTTGCTCGTGTGCTCCTTGCCGTCGAAGCGAAGGAGCGTCGGGCGGCCGTCGAACTGCGTGGCGAGGGAGCATGGGCGCCGCCAGACCCGGAAGAGGTTCTTCAGGGTCTCCTTGCCCTTCTCCTGATCGAGGTCGACGCCCTGGTGCTCGTGGCGCAGCAGCAGCTCGCCGCGGTTCTCGTAGTTGCCGTCCTCCACGAAGATGAAGGGGTTGCCGAAGTTGGTCATCTGGAAGAGCAGCTTCTCCTTGATGGCCTTGAACTCCCGCGTGTCGATCTCGAAGCGGTCGTTGCGGTTCGACCACGCGTAGGTGAAGAGCTTGTTCTCGATGACGAACTCCGGCGTCAGGAACTCATCGATGAACATCACGTCCGTGTAGAGCGCGCGCACCTCGAAGATCTTCTTGCGACCGAGCCCCAGCTGCCGGTCCCAGTGCAGCCGGTCTTCGAGGTTGGTGCAGTCCTCCCACTCCTTGCCGAATCGGCCCTTGTTCCATCGCTCTTCGATGTTGCGATAGAGCTCGACGCCCAGCTTGTAGGGGTTGAGGTTCTTGCCGCCGCCGCCCATCACCGAGGCGTTGCGGTCGGAGTAGTCGATGATCTCGCTCGCGTCGCACGCGAAGCCCGTCATGATCTTCGAGTGCCAGAACGAGTTGTGGTTGACCACGCCGCCCGCCGCGTAGCGGTGCGTGTCCTCGACCGAGATGTCGTAGACGTCCGAGCGGCCGCGCTCCAGCGACACCACCTCGTCGTCCCAGCGCTCGGCCTTCGTCCAACGGTGTCCCGAGACGTAGGCCTCCAGCGCCGCCTGCTTGCGCTCCAGGCCGAAGCCCACCGCCTCGGCGAAGCGCGCCGCCGACGCGCCCGCGACGTGGACGTGCCAGCAGCCGTCCTTCTGCGCCCGCCGCCGGGAGAGCACCCCGAAGTTCAACAGCAGCAGCTGCACCTCGCGCGACATCTCCGCCGACGCCGTCGACAGGATCACGCCCTGACGCCCCGCGTACCCGTCGCAGTCGAAGTACGCCCGCAGGAAGGCCCGCACCACCGCGGCCGGTGAGCGCATCACCTTCGCCGGGACCCGCTTGCGCGCCGCGCTCGGCCCCTCGGTGAGCCCGAAGGTCTCCACCATGAGGTCTGACAGCGCCTCGGCGTGCACCAGCACCCGGTAGCGGTTGCCGTCGAGGTGCGTCTGCGCTTCCAGCCCGAAGGCGTCGTGGATCAAGGTCGCGAAGCGCACCGCCTGCGGGAGATCGCCGGTGGTCAGCCCGAGGTGGCGCTTCACGCGGCTGATGTGCCCGTCGCCCACCAGGTACCCGAGGATGGCCCCCACCCGCGCGTCCAACGTCGCGGGCACGCGCAACGCCTTCGGGCGGGTGACCGGGACCCGATACGACACCGCGAGGGCTGA
>CAIOSS010000773.1 GCA_903860995.1 uncultured delta proteobacterium
CGCCGACGGCAGCACGCGCCACACGAGGTCGGGCGAGCGCGGCGGCGGCACGGCCTCGCCCTCCCCCACCACCCCGGCCTGTCGCCGCTGGTGCACCAGCTCGGCGGCCCGGCGCGCCCGCGCCACGGGGTCGCGCTCGGCGCGCACGCGGGCGACCACCTCCTGGAGCTCGGCCCCGGCCACCAGCGGGTCGTTGGCCTGCGGCGCGACCTCCGTCGGAATCGGCCGCGCCCGGTCGAGCGCCCGCCGCGAGCGCAGGGTGTGCCACGCGCCCCCACCGCCGACGACCAGCAGCAGGGCGACGACGGCGATAACCACCCGGGCGCGCCGGGGCCTCGGCGCGGGGGCGTCGACGACGGGCATGAGGTTGGTCGCGCGGAGGCACTTCGGGCAACGCGGCGAGCCGTCGGCGCAGCGGGTTCCACAGTGGGCGCACTCGAGGGACATGGCGGGGCGATACCACGTCCGACGCCGCGGGCTCCACCCGACGCCGCCATCCCCGCGCCCGACGTGCCCGACGCCGCCGTCCCCGCGCCCGACGTGCCCGTCGCCAACGCCCCGCTCGCGGACGCCCCCGCGCTCAACGTCGCGGGCTACTTCGTGAAGCCCATCGCCGTCGTTGGCCCGGCGGCCCAACCTCTTGACAGCCCACGCCCGAACGCTGACTCCCATGGTCGTGATGTCCGACCCAACGTCCCACCGAGTCGAGCGGCCGCTGCGCATCCTCCTGGTTGACGACGACGACGTCGACCGCGCCGCGGTGCGACGCGCCCTGCATCACGCCGGGCTCACCGTCGACGCCGTCGAGGCGACCAGCCTCGACACCGCCCGCGCGGCCCTCTCCGACGGCCCCTACGACTGCCTCATCGTCGACTACGTCATCCCCGGCAGCGACGGCCAGCAGGTGATCGACCTCGCGGTCTCCCTCGGGGTGAGCGCCCCGGCCATCGTGCTCACCGGGCACGGCGACGAGATGCTCGCCTCCGAGCTCCTCAAGCGCGGCGCGGCGGACTACCTCCCGAAGAGCCAGGTGGCCAACGGGCAGCTCGCCCGCAGCCTCGTGCAGGTGCTGCGCACGCACGAGCTGCGGCGCCGCGAGCGCGAGGCCCGCGACCTCCTGCTGAAGCACGCCGAGCGGCTGCACGCGCTGGTGGAGTGCAGCGAGCGCATCCACGCCGGGCGCACCCTCGAGGAGATGGTCGCGACCATCGCCGTCGAGGGCGTGCGGCTCTTCGAGGCGCGGGCGGTCACCGTGGAGGTCGAGGCGCGGGGCGACCTGGGCCCGGTCACCCGGGTGGCCACCGCCGTCGACGCCGACACCCCCGCCCCGGAGGGGCCCGACGACATCGTGCAGGCGCTGCGCGACGCGCAGGGGCAGCGGGTGGGGCGGATGGTGCTGCAGGGCGGGGTGTTCCTCGAGCCGCTGGCGGGCTCGGCGCTGCTGGGGAAGTTCGCGCGCATGGCGGTGGCGGCGCTGGAAAACGGCGCGCTGCTGCGGGCTGCCACGGCGGCGTCGAAGTCGCGCGACGAGGTGCTTGCGGTGGTCTCGCACGACCTGCGCAGCCCCCTGGGCACCGTGGCCATGGGCGCCGCGATGCTGCGCCGGAGCATGACCTCGCCCAACGGCCGCTTCGCCGACGACCTCGAGGTCATCAACCGCATCACGCGCAGCTGCAAGCGCATGGAGCGGCTCATCGACGACCTCCTCGACGCCTCGCGGCTCGACGCCGGCGCCGTGATGGTGGCGCCCCGGGCGATGCCCGCGGCCGACCTGCTGCAAGACGCCCTCGACGCCGCCACCCTGGAGGCCGCCGCGGGGAAGGTGCGGGTGGTCGCCGACGAGGTCGAGGCGCTTCGGGTGATGGCCGACCGCGACCGGGTGCTCCAGGTGTTCTCCAACCTGGTGGGCAACGCGCTGAAGTTCACCCCCGCCGAGGGGACCATCACCCTGGGCGTCGCGCGCGCGGGCGACTTCGCGCGCTTCACGGTCACCGACACCGGCGCGGGCATCCCCGCGGAGCACCTCCCCCGGCTCTTCGACCGCTTCTGGAAGGGCGACCGCTCGGGGCGGCACAGCGCCGGCCTCGGGCTCTACATCGCCCGCGGCATCGTCGGGGCGCACGGCGGCGAGATCACCGCGAGCAGCGAGCCCCGCGGCGGCACCACCTTCGCGTTCACCCTCCCGCTCAGCCCGTAGGCGTGGGCACCGCGGCGCCGGGCTCGCGCTCCAGCATCCGGTAGAGGGTGCGGCGGTCGAGGCCCAGCACCCGCGCCGCGCGGGACTTGTTGCCGCCCACCAGCACCATCACCCGCTGCACGTAGCGGCGCTCCAGCTCGGAGAGGGTGACCAGCTCGGTCTCCGCGTCGGGGGTCACCGGGCGCTGCTTCGACTCGTACGCGCGCACCTTCTCGGGCAGGTCTTCGACCGTGACGTGGTCGTAGCGGGTGAGGGCGACGGAGCGCTCGATGCAGTTCTCCAGCTCGCGCACGTTGCCCGGCCATCCGTACGCCACCAGCCGCGCGAGCGACGCCGGGTGGAAACCGACGACCTTCTTCGAGAAGCGCTCGGCGAAGCGCACGAGGAAGTGCTGGGCCAGCACGGGGATGTCCACCGCGCGCTCGCGCAGCGTGGGCACCTCCACGCCCACGACGGCGATGCGGTAGAAGAGGTCTTCGCGGAAGCGCCGGGTGCGCACCTCGGCCTCGAGGTCGCGGTTGGTCGCGGTGATCACCCGCGCGTCGAAGGGCGTCTCCCGGTCGCCGCCCACCGGGCGCACGCTGCGCTCCTGCAGGGCGCGCAGCAGCTTGGCCTGCATCTCCAGCGGCATCTCGCCGATCTCGTCGAGGAAGAGGGTGCCGCCGTTGGCCTCCAGGAAGAGCCCCGCGCGGGCGTTGCGGGCGTCGGTGAAGGCCCCGCGCACGTGCCCGAAGAGCTCGCTCTCCAGGAGGCTGGCCGGCACCGCGGCGCAGTTGATGGCCACGAAGGGGCCCTTGTGGCGCACGCTCATCCCGTGGATGGCGCGGGCGACGAGCTCCTTGCCGGTGCCGCTCTCGCCGGTGACCAGCACCGTGGCGTCGGTCGAGGCCACGCGCTCGACCAGGCTCAGCACCTCCCGCATGGCGCGGCTCGACCCGATGAGCGAGCGCGACGGCTGCGCGCGCACCACCTCGCTCTGGAGCTTGCGCACCTCCTGCCGCAGGCTGCGGTGCTCCATCGCGCGCTCCATGGAGATCGCGAGCATGTCGGCGTCGACGGGCTTGGTGAGGAAGTCGTACGCCCCGGCGCGCATGGCGCGCACGGCGGTCTCGAGGTTTCCGTGGCCCGTCAGCACGATCACCGGCACGTCGGGGTGCGCCGCGGCGATGTGCTCGCAGAGGGCGATGCCGTCCATCGAGCCCATTTGTACGTCCGTGAGCACGAGGGAGAACTCCTCGCGCAGCATCCGGGCGAGCGCCTCCTCGGGGTTGTGCATGAAGGTCGACTGGTGGCCGAGGCGACGCACCAGCGTCGCGACCATCTCGCCCATGTCCGTGTCGTCGTCTACAACCAGCACCCGCGCGGGGCCATCCACTCGTTCGGTCACGCCATCGATCCTTTCGGGAGGAGTCCCCCCCCCGATGTGGAGGTTCCTAGCGATCATCGGTCCGAGGGTGTCACGCCGGGGCCGGTCGGGACACTAAGACCAATCGAGGGTACGACTGCGACCTTCACGGCCTGTGGCGGTGCGCCACACCCGGGGCGGGCTTGTTGAAGGTTCCGTGCCGCCTGCGGCAATCACCGCGGCGATATGCCGCGGTGGCATATGGGCTGCACACATCCTTCCCTGGGACGGCGTGCCGCGCCGGGAGCCCGCTGGCTGCGTCCGGTGCACGCGGGGTCCGGCGATTGAGGTCTTTGGTGGAGTCGAAGGATCACCGGGTGCAAGCTCAACCAACATCCATGCCCGAGATGAAGAACCGGATCCTGGTGATCGAGGACGACCAGGATTTCCGCGCGATGATGTGCATGGCGCTGGAGTCCGACGGGTTCGAGGTCATCCCCGCGGAAAACGGGCGGGTCGGCGTGGCGCTGGCCAT
This sequence comes from uncultured delta proteobacterium, assembly GCA_903860995.1. Classification (GTDB taxonomy): domain Bacteria; phylum Myxococcota_A; class Polyangia; order Polyangiales; genus SCUS01. The sequence continues at coordinate 4,078 of CAIOSS010000773.1, forward strand.
CGACGCGATGCCGTCGATCATCCTGTGCGACGTGCGGATGCCCGAGCTCGACGGCCACGACACGCTCACCCAGCTGCGCACCCTGCCGACCACCAAGGACATCCCCTTCGTGTTCCTGAGCGGCGGGGCCGACATGAAGGACGTGCGCCGCGGGATGAACCTCGGCGCCGACGACTACCTCGTGAAGCCCTTCACCCCGGAGGAGCTCATCGACACCGTGCGCGCCCGCCTGCAGCGCCACTCCGAGCGCCCGGCCACCAGCTCCCCCGGAAGCATGACCCCGACGATGCCGCTGCCCATCGAGCTGATGGGGGCCGCGCACGCCACGGTCGCCGGCCGCTACGAGCTGCTGCGCCGCATCGCCGAAGGGGGCATGGGCTCGGTCTACCACGCGCGCGACAAGGAGAGCGGACAGGACGTCGCGGTGAAGCTCATCGTGCGTACGGCGACGTCCAACGACCGTTTCTTGCGCGAGTGCGAGGCGCTGGCGGGGATGCACCACCCGCGCGTGGTGCCCTACCGCGCGCACGGCGACGCGGGCGAAGGGTTCCACTACCTGGTGATGGACTGGCTCCAGGGCATCGACCTGTCCAAGCGCTTGCAGCGCGGGCCGCTGAGCGTCGACGAGACGCTTCGGATGATCCGGCACACGGGCGAGGCGCTGGCCCACGTGCACCGCTCCGGTGTGGTGCACCGCGACGTGAAGCCCGGGAACCTCTTCCTGGTGTGCGACGACATCGACGCGCTGACGCTCATCGACTTCGGTCTGGCGCGCGGCACCGACAGCGCGCCGGTGACGCAGACCGGGACGCTCCTCGGCACGCCGGGCTACCTCGCGCCCGAGCAGGTGAAGGACGGCTTCACCCCCGACGCCCGCTGCGACGTGTTCGCGGCCGGCTGCGTGGCCTACGAGTGCCTGGTCGGCGTGTCGCCCTTCTACGGACCGACCCCGATGGCCTCCATCGCACGGCTGATGCTGGAGGAGTCGCCGCGGGTGCGCACCTCGCGGCCCGAGGTGCCCGAGGCCCTCGACGAGATCATCTCCGCCATGATGCGCCGCGAGCGCGGCGGGCGGCTGCGCGACGGCATGGCCATCCTCGACGCGCTCACCTCCGCGGGCCTGTAGCTCAGCCCTCGCCCGCGAGGCGCGCCCGCTCGGCCATGCGCGACCACCGCCCCTCGCTCGCCGCCAGCGACTCCGCCGGGCGCCACCCCTCCGCCGCGCCCGACGCCAGGGCCTCGACCCGGTCGTTGAAGGCCCCCTTCGCCCACAGGCCCTCGCGCCAGCGCTTGGGCACCGCGCCCGCGCCGTCGGCCGCGCCGCGCACCGCGCCCACCATCGCGCCCACCGTGTCGGCGTCGTCCCCCAGGTTCACCGCGTCGATGAGCGCCCGCTCCAGCGTCGGCGCGTCGAGCGCCAGGTACAGCGCCGTCACCACCGAGCCCAGCGCGTAGCCCGCGCTCGGGCCCACCGGCCGGTCGCTCGTCGCCCCGGCCACCGCCTCGATGGCCTCCAGCATCTCCGCCCGCGGGCACGGCAGCCTCGCCAGCATCGCCGTCAGCGCCCGCGAGAACGCGTGCGTCGCCGACCCCTCGGCCCCCGCCGTGCCCGCCGCCCGCTCGGCCGCCGCCGTCGCGTCGATCCAGCGCCCGTGGTCGATGTCCCGCAGCGAGCCGTGCGCGAGGCCGTGGGCCACCGCCTCCACCACCGCCGCCGCCGCCCCGACCGCGCGCGGGTCGGTGGTCTTCACCCGCGCCACCGCCAGCAGGGCCCTCCCCCGCCGCGCGGGCTCCGTCGGGAAGCGCCACGCGATCGGCGCCGCCAGCATGGCCACGCCGTTGCCCGCCGTCGGCTGCGCGCCCGCGAAGGGGTCCGCCCCCGCCGCCGCCACCAGCGTGTCGACCGTCACGCGGAAGTTCTTCCCCGTCCCGCGGTGGCCGCCGTGCTGCCCGGGGCCCTTCTCGTAGGCCTGGTAGATCTCCACCAGCAGCCGGGCGAAGACCGGCGCCGGGTCGTCGGGGGACTCCAGCAGCGCGTCGCAGAGGGCCACGGCCTGCTGGCTGTCGTCGGAGTGCAGCCCCGCGGGGCGCCACCAGGGGCGGGGCGTGTCCTCGAGCGTGCGCAGCGTGCCGTAGCGCGCGCGAATCTCCGCCGGGGTCTTCATCTCCACCGGGCACCCGAGGGCGTCCCCGATGAGCAGTGCGTCGAGCGAGCCCGTGATCCGAGAGCGGAGGGTGGTGGTGTCCATGAGCGCCGGCTGCGCTTATCCCCCGGAAGCGCCTCCGTCGCGAGTCCCCTTGCCGCACCCCGACGTGGTGGGCTAACCCCCAGGGCTATGTCCTTCCGGCTCCACGACAGCTTGACCAACGCCACGATCCCGCTGCCACAGCGCACGCCCGGCGAGACGTCCCTCTACGTCTGCGGCCCGACCGTGTACGGGTACATCCACGTCGGCAACGCCCGGCCGCCGGTCGTGTTCGACGTGCTCGTGCGCCACCTCGAGCGCCAGGGGCTCATCGTGCGATACGTCCGTAACTTCACCGACGTCGACGACAAGATCATCCAGGTCGCCCTCGACACCGGCGACGAGCCGCGGGTCATCACGGACCGGTACATCGACGCCTACCGCGACGACGTGGCCGCCCTCATGTGCCGCCCGCCGTGGGCCGAGCCGCGGGTCAGCGAGAACATCGTGGGCATCATCGCCCACGTCGAGGCCCTGCTGGCCAAGGGCTTCGCGTACGTCACCGGCGACGGGGACGTGTACTACGACACCGCGAAGTTCGAGGGCTACGGCAAGCTGTCCAAGCGCCAGCGCGACGAGCAGAGCGCCAGCGAGGGGCGCGGCAAGGCCGGCGAGGGCAAGCGCAACGAGCCCGACTTCGCGCTCTGGAAGTCGTCGAAGGCGCACGAGCCCGACGGGGCGCGCTGGCCGTCGCCCTGGGGCGAGGGGCGGCCCGGGTGGCACATCGAGTGCTCGGCCATGGCCCACGCGCTGCTCGGCGACGGCTTCGACATCCACGGCGGCGGGCAGGACCTGAAGTTCCCCCACCACGAGAACGAGATCGCGCAGACCGAGCCCGTGCACGGCCCGATGGCCAGCGCGTGGATGCACAACGGCTTCATCGAGGTGGACATCGAGCGCAACGCCGACTTCACCGACGACGTGATCGCCCGGCTGCCCGCCCTCAAGGAGCGCTTCCCGGACCTGCGCAAGGTGTCCAAGTCCGACCCGAAGACCCTCCAGGGGTACCGCGAGCGCGACCCGGCGACGCTCAGCCCCGACGACCACGCCATGATCGCCGTGCTCGAGCGCAAGGTGCACTTCGGTCACTGGTTCCAGCTGCGCCGGCTGCGCGACCGGGTGGACGGCGAGGCCATCCGGCTGTGGATCCTCGGCACCCACTACCGCGCGCCGCTGGCCTTCGACCTCGCGGAGATCGGCGACCGGGTGAGCTTCCCCACCATCGAGCAGGCCGAGAAGCGCCTGGAGTACTTCTACGACACGCGGCTGAAGCTGGCGGCGAAGATCCCCGCTGGGGTGATGGCCAAGGCCACGCTGGTCGACACCCTCGCGAAGCTGGTGCGGGACTTCGACGCCGCCCTCGACGACGACCTCAACACCGCGGGCGCGCTCGACCCCTTCGCGCAGGTGTTCACGCTCACCAACAAGCTCTGCGACACCAAGCGCCCCGACAAGCGCGACCTCGACGCCGCCGACGCGGCGATCACCC
>CAIOSS010000774.1 GCA_903860995.1 uncultured delta proteobacterium
AGGTCACGACGCAGCCCGGGCTCTTCGCCTCGATGGCCCAGACGCCGCGGCCCTGGAGGTCGCCGAAGGCCTCGAGCTCGAGGTGCGTCGGGCGGGTCGCCGAGAGCACCCGCGCGCTCCAGCGCAGGGTGTACGGCGCCCATCCCTTGGTGAAGAAGCTCACCACCCGCCCGACGCCGTCGGCCCCGCCCGCGTCGACCTCGGTGACCTCCAGGTAGACCGAGGGCCACCAGCGCGGGAGCGCGGTCGCCTCCTCCAGGATGCTGAACACCTCCTCGGGGGTGGCTTCGAGCTCCCAGCGCGTCACGAACGCGTAGCGGTTGGCGTCGTCGGCCGTCACGGTTGCCCGGGCAGCGCGCAGAAGTTCTCGTAGTCGATGTAGCTGTCGATGCTCGGGTGCTTGCCGCACATCGGGCAGTCGTCGTCGCGGCGCAGCTTGAGCTCGCGGAACTTCATCCCGAGCGAGTCGTAGGTCAGCAGCCGCCCGACGAGCGGCGTGCCGATCTTGAGCACCAGCTTGATCGCCTCGGTGGCCTGGATCATCCCGATGAGCCCCGGCAGCACGCCGAGCACGCCGGCCTCCTGGCACGAGGGCGCGAGGTGCGCGGGCGGCGGCTCGGGGTAGAGGCATCGGTAGCAGGGACCCTCGTAGGGGACGAAGGTGGTCACCTGCCCCTCGAAGCGGAAGATGCTCCCGTGCACGACGGGCTTGCGCTTCATCACCGACGCGTCGTTGACGAGGTAGCGGGTGGGGAAGTTGTCGCAGCCGTCTACGATGACGTCGAAGCCGTCGAAGATCCGGTCGACGTTATCGCTCGTGAGCCGCTCCTGGAATTTCACCACGTTGAGCTCGGGGTTGAGCCCCTTCAGGGTCTTCTCCGCCGAGTCGACCTTCGGCATGCCCACCGTCGCGATGCTGTGGATCACCTGGCGCTGCAGGTTGGACGCGTCCACCACGTCGGCGTCGACGAGCCCGATGGTGCCGACGCCCGCCGCCGCGAGGTAGAGCGCCGCCGGGGCGCCGAGGCCGCCCGCGCCGAGGCAGAGCACCCTCGCGTCGAGCAGCTTCGCCTGCCCCTTCTCGCCCACCTCGGGGAGCAGGAGGTGACGCGAGTACCGGTCGCGCTGGTCGGCCGTGAGCGCGCGCGGAACCTCCATGGGGTACCGCCGGTCCTTCCACTGCGAGTAGCCCGGGTTGGCGCTCTCGACGCGGGTGTACCCCATCTCCTGGAGCGTGCGCGCGGCCAGCGCCGAGCGCGTGCCGCCCGCGCAGTACAACACCAGGGCGGCGTCCTTCTGGGGCAGCAGCGACTCGGCCTTGCTCTCCAGGTGACCGCGCGGGATGTGCACCGCGCCGGGGATGTAGCCCGCCCGGTACTCGTCCCCCTCGCGCACGTCGACCAGGGTGAAATCGGGCTTCGACTCCAGCCGGGCCTTCAGCTCCTCGAGCGAGACCTCGCGGATCGCCCGGCGGGTCTCGGCCATGATCTCCTGAAACGTCTTCGCCATCGGGGGGGGGAACTCCAGTGATTGCAGGTGCGCCGACGGCCCCGCGCACCGCGCCGGGCTTCGTCACCATGGTGGACGCGGGTTCTACAATACTGGAGCCGCGACGGCCAGGGGCCTTCGCGCGGTCGGCATTGACGGTGCGACGGTCGATCCCGTAGGTGTTGCCCGGAGATGGCACGACTGACGTATCGAGACGCTGGGGTGGACGCTGCCCTCGGCGACGCCGTGGTGGAGAAGATCAAGCCCATGGTGGCCTCGACGCGGCGCCCGGAGGTGCTCGGCGACCTCGGCGGCTTCGCGGGCCTCTGCCGCCTGCCGATGGGGCTGCGCGAGCCGATTCTGGTGAGCGGCACCGACGGCGTCGGCACCAAGCTCAAGATCGCGTTCGCGCTCAACCGCCACGACACGGTGGGCATCGACCTCGTGGCGATGTGCGCGAACGACGTCGCGACGGTGGGCGCTGACTGCCTCTTCTTCCTCGACTACTTTGCGACGGGCGTGCTCGACGCGGGCATCGCGCAGGGCGTCATCTCGGGCGTGGCGGAGGGCTGCCGCCGCGCGGGGTGCGCGCTCCTCGGCGGCGAGACCGCCGAGCTCCCGGGGATGTACCCGAAGAACGAGTACGACCTCGCGGGCTTCTGCGTGGGCGTGGTCGACAAACACAAGATGCTCGATGCCTCGCAGGTGCGCGTAGGCGACGTGCTCATCGGCGTGCACTCCTCGGGGCTGCACTCCAACGGGTACTCGCTCGCGCGCCGCGCGCTGCTCGAGGTGGCGAAGTACGACTTCGACCAGGTGCTGGGCGGCCTCGGGCGCACGCTCGGCGAGGAGCTTCTCGAGCCCACGAAGATCTACTCCCGGGCCGTGCAGCGGGCGGTGACGACGGGCCAGGTGCGCGCCGTCGCCCACATCACGGGCGCGGGCCTGCCTGGCAACGTCCCGCGGGTGCTGCCCAACGGCGTCGGGGTGACCCTCGATCTGCGGCGCTGGCCGCGCCCGGAGATCTTCTCGCTCATCCAGGCGGCGGGCGACATCGAGGAGGCGGAGATGCGTCGGACCTTCAACCTCGGGCTCGGGCTCGTGGTGGTCACCGCCGCGCAGGGCGCCGACTCGGTGCTCGCGGCCTTCCGGGACATGGGGCAGCCCGCGGACATCGTCGGCGAGGTCGTGGCCTCCGACGCGGCCGACGACGATCGCGTGGTCTTCGTCGGCGGATGACCGCGTCGCGCGTCGTGGTCCTCGTCTCGGGCGGCGGGACCAACCTCCAGTCCCTGCTCGACGCCGAGCGCGCGGGAACGCTCGGGGACGCCGCCGTGGTCGGGGTGGTTTCCAACCGCCCCGGGGTGCGCGCCCTCGAGCGCGCCGCGGCTGCGGGCGTCCCCACCCGCGTGCTCGACCACCGCGCCTTCGCCGACCGGGCGGCCTTCGACGCCGCGCTGCGCGCCGAGGTCGAGGCGCTGGGCGCCGACCTGGTGGTGCTCGCGGGCTTCATGCGGGTGCTCACCGAAGGCTTCCTCGCGGGCTTCGTCGACCGGGTGATCAACATCCACCCGTCGCTGCTCCCCGCCTTCCCCGGGGTGCGCGGCCCGGCCCAGGCTTTACAGTACGGCGTAAAGATCAGCGGCTGCACGGTGCACTTCGTCGACGCGGGCCTCGACACCGGGGCCGTCATCGCGCAGGCCGCGGTGCCGGTGCGCGACGACGACACCGAGGAGACCCTCGCCGCGCGCATCCTCGTCGAGGAGCACCGGCTGCTCCCGGCCGCGGTGGCCGACCTCGCGGGGGCCCGGCTGCGGCGCGAGGGCCGGCGCGTCCACCGGGTCCCGTGACGGCGCCGCGCAGCTCGTACGACGTCATCGTCATCGGGCTCTCGCTCGGGGCGCTCGCGACCGGAGCGCTGCTCGCCCGGCGAGGCTTCCGCGTCGTGGCCCTCGGCCACGGAGCGCTCCCGTACCGCTACGAGCGCGGGGGCATGGCCCTCTACCGCGGCCTCGGGGCGCTCACCGCGCACGAGAGCCCTGCGTTTCGTAGGGTGTTCGCCGAGCTGGCGCTGCTGCCCGCGGTGCGCCGACGGCTCACGACCCTCGACCCCGCGTGGCAGGTGGTGCTCCCGCGTCAGCGCATCGACGTCCCCGCCGCGGGAGACCGTCGCGTGGCGGAGGTGTTGAGGGAGTTTCCCGAGGTGCCCCGCGCGGTGGAGGAATTCTACGCCGCGCTCTCGGGCGCGGACGCCGCCCTGGACGCCCTCTTCGGAGCGGACCTCTCCTGGCCCCCGGAGGGCTTCTGGGAGCGGCGCCGCGCCCGCGCGCTCGCCGACGCCCTCCCGCTTCGGCCGGGGGCTGACCTCCTCGGCGCCTTCGCGAGCGACCATGCGTTTCGCACCTTCGTCGACGCCCAGTGCCGCTTCGCCGGGGCCGTCGACCCCGACGGGTTGAGCACCCTCCGACGGGCGCGCGCCCACGGGTCAGCCCGCGCCGCGATGCTCGACGGTGACGAGCACGACGAGCTCACCCGCATGCTGCTCGAGAAGATCCTCCAGCACGGCGGCGAGGTCCGCCCGCGGGACGCCGTCGAGCGCATCGTGGTGCGCCGCGGCCGCGCCGTGGGCGTGGAGCTCTCGGGCGTCGACGAGGGCCTCGGGGGGCAGTGGGTGGTCACCGGCCTCGACGCCTCCGCGGCGAACCGTCTCACCGGCGAGCCCATGTCCCGCGGCTACACGCAGGCGATGCTGTCCGCCCGCCCGCGCCACTACCGCTACCTTCTCAACGTCGTGGTGCGCCGCGATGTGCTCCCGGTGGGCATGGCCCGGCGCCTCTTCGCGGTGATGGACAACGCCCGGCCGCTCACGGAGGAGAACCTCCTGGCCGTCGAGGTCGCCCCCGGCGACGGGCCCGAGGCGACCCTCCGCGTCGGCACGCTGCTGCCGCGGGCGCTGGTCGACGCGGGTGACACGGCCCTCCGTAGGGTGCGCCCCCGGGTGCTGGGCGCGCTCGCGCGGGTCATCCCCTTCCTCGAGCGCAACACGGTGTGGGTGGAGTCGCCCTACGACGGGCTCGGCGCCGATGACCCGACCGGTAGCGCCCGCGCCCGGCCTGCGCCCGCCGAGGCGATGGAGCCGCTGGAGGAGTTCTCCGCGCCGGGCTTCCTCGGGCTCTGCGGTCATCCGCTGCGCGGAGACGTCGAACGGCTGCTGCTCCCGGGACGCCAGGCGGTGCCCGCGCTGGGCATGGAGGGCGAGCTCCTCGCGGCCCTCTCCGCGGCACGAACCATCACCCGCAGCGACCCATCGAAGGAGCGCCTCCGGGTCGAGCTGTGGTCTCGGGTGGAGTCCTGAGGTCGCGCGCTGTCCCGACTCCACAGGTGACAGACGGTTGACGGGAGTAGGGAATCCACTTAGCGTCCGCGCGCTCTCGCGCAGCGTTTCTCTGGGTCACCTCTCCAGAGACGTCTCATCGATCCCGAGCGAAACCTATATCCCCCGTGCAGCTTCGAACCTTCATCCACATCGATGTGCTCCAGCCCCAGCTGGCCGGCTTCTTCCAGACGGTGTCGTCGGGGTTCCAGCCGCTCGCGGGGCAGGCCGCCCTCATCGTGGAGATCGCTCCGGGCATCGCCATCAACAGCCTCACCGACGCTGCGTTGAAGCACACCCGGGTGCTCCCCGGCATGCAGATCGTCGAGCGCTCCTACGGCCTCGTCGAGGTCCACCACTTCGACCAGGGCGACGTGCGGGCTGCGGGCGAGGCGATGCTCTCGCGGGCAGGCCTGAAGGTCGAAGACCGCATGACCGCGGAGATCGTGTCGCGAGAGGTGATCACTGGCATCGACGCCCACCAGGCGATGCTGGTCAATCGCATGCGGCACGGCCAGCTCCTGCTCGAAGGCGAGACCCTCTATGTGCTCGAGATCGCCCCGGCGGGTTACGCCGCGCTGGCGGCGAACGAGGCCGAGAAGGCCGCCAACATCAACCTCCTCGAGGTGGTGACCTTCGGGCAGTTTGGTCGCCTCTACCTCGGCGGTCGCGAGGAGGAGGTCGCGCAGGCGGCGGCGGCGGCGGAGCGCGCGCTGCGCGCCGTCACCGGCCGGGCCCCGCGGGCCAAGGGATGAGCCTCATCACTGATGGCTCGCATCGATTGACCAGCTTCGTGCGCCTCGTGTCACAACGCGAGGCGTGTTTCTTGGGCGGCGCCACCCTCACGTCGGCGCGATCGTAAATTCAGTGCATCGACAGGAGGCTCCAGTGAAGCGGAACAGCGGTTGGCTTTTGATCATTCTTGCCTGCATGGCTTCGGCCTGCGGCGACGACGCCGTGGCGCCCTCGGACGC
>CAIOSS010000775.1 GCA_903860995.1 uncultured delta proteobacterium
AGCCACGGGTTGCGCCACCAGAGGGTCTTGGCCTGCGACCACGAGCCATCGAGCACGAGGAGCCCCTGGAGGTGGGGCGTCGGGCCGAGGGCGTTTCCGTTGCGGTCGAGGCGCAGCACTGGCGCCGTCTGCTCGTTGCGCTGAAGCTCCCGGGGGAGCGAGCCCGGGTAGAGCACCGCCCAGCGGAGGGCGTCGGCGTCGGCGTCGTCGAGCAGCCGGGCGAGGGAGGGCCAGGAGAGACCGACGATCACCTCGACCTGGTTGGGCAGCATCGCCTGGAGCAGCGGCACGGTGCCCAGGTTGCGATCGCGCTCCTGCGGGTGCTGAAGGACCACCACGCGGGTGCGGATGTCCATCGGGGTGATGAGATCTCGAACGCGAGCCACGCTGAGGCTCTCGTCCGGCGCGTCGATGGTCGGGGGTTTCATGGAGATCGTCGGCCTCTACCGGACCGCGGTACCGCCTGCAAGGTGCTAGGGTGCGCGCCCCTTATGGAACAAGTCATCCAGCGCGAGCCCTCCGCCGCCGTCCTCGTCGCCATCCAGCTCCCCGGGGTGGACGACGCCGAGCACCGTTCGTCCGTCGAAGAATTGGGTCGTCTGGTCGAGACCCTGGGCCATCGGGTGGTGGGCACGGTGTCCCAGCGGCGCTCGCACCTGGCCGCCGCCGGGGTGCTGGGCGAGGGGAAGCTGCGCCTGCTCGCACGCTACACCGACGGCACCGGGGTGGTCCCGTCCGGTGCCACGAAGAAGGTGCGCAAGATCGACGAGCGCCCCGACGCCGAGGCGCTCGCCGACGCGGAGGATGAGGCCGAGGGCGAGGCCGAGGGCGACGGGGAGGCCGAGGCCGTCGAGGCCGCCGTGGAGGAGGACGACGAGGCCGACGTGGTGATCCCGGCGGAGAAGGCCGGCCTCGTGGTGGTCGACCACGAGCTGGGCCCGTCGCAGCTGCGCAACCTCGAGCGGGCCACCGGGGCGCAGGTGCTCGACCGGACGGCGGTGATCGTCGAGATCTTCCACCGGCACGCCAAGAGCCGCGAGGCGAAGCTCCAGGTGGAGATCGCGCGCCTCAATTACCTGGCGCCGCGGCTGCGCGAGACGGGGGCGGGCGGCGACCGGCAGCGCGGGGGTATCGGCGGCAAGGGGTCGGGCGAGAGCGCGGTGGAGCTCGACCGGAGGAAGATCCGCGACCGCATCGCCGAACTGCGCGGCGAGCTGAAGGGCCTCGCGCGGGAGGGCGACGTGCGACGCGCCCGCCGGCAGGAGCAGCTGCGGGTGGCGCTCGTGGGCTACACCAACGCGGGCAAGAGCTCGCTGATGCGGGCGCTCACCGGGAGCGAGGTGTACGTCGCCGACAAGCTCTTCGCGACGCTCGACACGACGGTGCGCTCGCTCTCGCCGGAGAGCCGCCCGAAGGTGCTGGTGTCGGACACCGTCGGGTTCATCAAGAAGCTGCCGCACGACCTCGTGGCGAGCTTCCGTTCGACGCTCGACGAGGCGCGCGAGGCAACGCTGCTCCTGCACGTCGTCGACGCGAGCGACGCGGCGTGGCGCACGCAGCACGCGGTGACCCGCGAGGTGCTCGGGGAGATCGAAGCGGGCGCCGTGCCCGCGCTGCTGGTGCTCAACAAGCGCGACCGGCTCGACGGCGCAGCGCAGGCGGCCCTGGCCGCGGAGTTCCCCGAGGCGACGATGGTGTCGGCGCTCGACCGGGGCTCGGTTCTGGCGCTGCGCGAGCGCATCCTGGAGACGCTGGAGCAGGGGATGGTCGAGGACACCCTGCGCGTGCCCTTCGCGAAGGGCGCCGTGGTCGGCGAGGTGCACCGCGAGTGCCGGGTGCTCGAGGAGACCTGGGGCGAGGACGGCGCGGAGTACCGGGTTCGCGCGCTGCCTGGGGCGCTCGCGCGAATCCGTGCGCTGTTGTCGTCGGGGAGCGGGGCCGCGCCGGCCTGAGCCGCGCGCGAGGGGATGGGGGGAGGGAGCGGCTCAGGCCGCGCGGGAGGACTTCTTCGCCTTGGAGGCGTCGACCCGCGCCGGGCGGGGACCGGTGACGGCGTCCTCGTCGGAGTCCACCGCGTGGTTGCCGACGCCGAGCTCGCCGCGCTCCTCCAGGACATGGAGCGAGTAGTCGATCTTGGCGCGTTGCGCCTTCTTGGCCTCGTTGTAGGCGGATGACAGGTCCTTCATGAGCTCCCGGGCGCCGGTGAGCTTCTCGTCGGCCTTCATCTCCTGCTGCACCCAGCGCAGCGACGTCTCGGCGCGGATGATCTCCGCGCGAAGCTGGTCCCCGTTCATGCCCGCCGCGTCCTCGGCGTAGCCAACCGGCAGCTTTGCGATGATCTTCTTGATGTCCAATGCGACCTCCTGTGGGCGCAACCTACTCGCCGCGGCCGCGCCGTCACGATTTCGGCACGAAGGCGCGCCGCGCGCTGACGCAAAGGCGCCCGGGAGGTATAGGTCGCGGCGGTGATCGCGCTCCCCATCGACGACGTGCTCCCGGCCCTCCTCGACGCGCTGCGCGCGCGGGGATCGGTCGTGCTGGAGGCGCCGCCCGGCGCGGGCAAGACCACGCGGGTGCCGCCGGCGCTGCTCGATGCGGGGCTCGCGGGCGAGCGGGAGGTGGTGGTGCTCGAGCCGCGGCGGCTCGCGACGCGCATGGCGGCGAAGCGCGTCGCCGAGGAGCGGGGCGAGGCCCTCGGGCAGACCATCGGGTTCCAGGTGCGCTTCGAGGAGGTGGCCAGCGCGAGGACGCGGGTGCGCTTCGTGACCGAAGGGGTGCTCACCCGGCGGCTCTTGAGCGACCC
>CAIOSS010000776.1 GCA_903860995.1 uncultured delta proteobacterium
CCAGGGGCGCCTCGCCGTCGAGCTCGACGCGCACCCGGGCGACGAGCGGGGGCGGCGGGCGGCTCGACCCGCGGGGGCACTCGGCCCCGAGCGCGGCGCGGAAGGTCGCGCCCGGCGGGAGCACCCGGGTGATGCCCAGCGCCGTGGGGGGGTGGAAGGTGAGCGCGCGGCGGGGCGGCCCGCCGAGGGTGACGTCGCTGAGCAGGCCGCCGACGACGGTGGGGGCGGCGTCGCTGCGGGCGAGGTGCACCCAGTCGACCTCGAGCGCCGCGCGGGGCGTCATGCCGGGCTTGAGCCGCGACGTGGTGAAGCGCAGCTCGACCTCGGTGGGCGTGCGGGTGAAGCGGTCGCGGGGGATGGCGAGGTTGACCACACCGACAGCGCCGTTGGAGGGCAGGGCGGCGCTGCGCACGAGGAGCCCGTCGACGATGACCGCGACGCTGCGGCTGTTGGCGCGGCGCACCCGGAAGCGGATGAAGCCCGGTGGGTCGATGGGCTCGTCGTCGCCGCCGCCGCCGTGGTCGATGGGGACGCGGAGCGCGAGGCGCGCGCCGATGTCCGCCCAGGAGTCACCCTGGAGGGTCTCGTTGCGCAGCGGGGCGGCGCCGTAGATGAACGCCGCGGCCTGGGGCTCGCCGAGGTCGACGACGGGGCCGTCGGTGTCGATGGAGGCGCGGGTGAAGCTCTCGAGCAGGTCGAGCACGACCGGACCGGCGGCGGCCTCGGGCACCGGGACCCGGGCCTCGCGGGAGCCAGGGAGGACCCGGGCGCGCTCCGTGCGACGGCAGCCGCCGAGCGCGACGAGCAGCGGGAGGAGGAGGGTCGACAGGCGGGGGAGGGTCAACGTTCGGAGGGCGGCTCGAGCACCGCGGCGAGTCCGCGACGGACCACCACGAATTGGTTGCTCGTCACGACGCCCGCGCGAAAGTGCACCGAGTAGAAGCCCTCGCGCAACACCCGCTGGAGCGGCGCGGTGCCCAGCGCGCGCCCGCCGATGGAGACCTCCACCGGGCCGCCCGGTCGCCGGGGCAGCGGAACGGCCAGCACGCCGTGCAGCGCCGGCAGCGCGCCGCCGTCGAGGAAGAGCGCCGCCTCGCGGTACGGCCCGTTGACCGTGACCGTGGGGGCCGGCCCGCCGGGCACCGTGCCGGTCGGCAGGATGGGCGCCCCGGTCGGCGCGGCGAGGGCCTCGGGGGTCCCGGTGCCACCAGTGCGGCCGTCCGCGGCGGGGTCGGCGGGGAGCTGCCCGGCGGGGGCGTCGGGCGGGGGCGTCGCGGCGCCGTCGGCGAGGTACCAGCGCACCGCGGTGTAGCTCAGCGCGAGCGCGGCGGCGACGCCGGCCATCAGGAGCAGCGGGCGCGCCCAGGAGGGCTCGTCCGGGGTGGTCGACGCCGACTGCGAGGCGGTGCTCGTGGCGGGCTTCGCGGGCTCGACCGGGCGGCCGCTCGCCGCGAGGGTCGTGGAGGCCTTGACGTCCGGGAGGTCGAGCGGCTGGAGGTCCGCCGGGGCTTCGGTCACGGGCTGCGCGGCGGGCGCGGCGTGCGACGGAGCCGCGGGGATGTGGGACGCGCGGTGCACCACGAGGTCGATGGCCGGCCCCAGGTCGTCGTCCTCGTCGATCGGGGCCTCGGCCACGGCGGCGGGGAGCTCGACCGGCGCCTCGGCCTCGGCCTCCGTGATGGGCGCCGGGGGTTCGTCTCCCACCGGGCGCACCGTCTTCAGGGCGCTCTGGTCGGGCGCGTGCGGGAGCATCTCCGGGGTGCCGCCCGGGCGCACCACCCTCAGCGCCGAGGAGGACAGCGCCTCGATCTGGTCGTCGTCCGCGTCGGGGGTAAGCGTGAGCTCGGCCTCGGGCTCCTCGGGCTCCTCGGCCGGGAGCATCGAGCGCGTGGCGCGGGGCTCCTGCGCGTCGGTCTCCCAGCCGGGCTCCTGCGGAGAGGGCTCGTCCGCCGGGGCGGCCACGGGGGAGGTCGGGTGCACCGGGCGCGCGGGCTCGTCGACGGAGTCGCGCAGCTCGCGCCACACCGCGTCGGCCAGCGTGTCGATGGTGGCGAGCGACATCGGCCGCGTGATCTTCGCCAGCACCTCGCTGCTCTCCGGGCGCTCGCGCGGCGCGGCGCCCGGGCCGAGGTCGAAGTTCTCCCACGTCGCCGGGGCCTCGCGCCCGGCCTCCATCGTCGGGCGCGGGGTGCGCGGCGCGGCGATGTCCCGCCGGTTGCGGCCCACCACCCGCTGGATCGCCCCGCGGCGCGAGAGCTCGATGAGCAGGGGCTCGAGTTCCTGCGGGGCGAGGCCGTCGCGGAGCACCATGTCCCGCGGCGCGTCGCCCTGCACGAGCCGCTCGACCGCCACCCGCAGCGGCGTCGGCAGCGAGCGCGCGTAGTCCAGCGCCGCGTCGGCGTCGAAATCCACCCGCAGCACCTCCAGCAGCGCCGCGCCGGAGACGGCCTCCTCCATCGCCGTCACGCTCCGGGCGCTGCGCTCCAGCACCTCCGCGAGCCGGCCGGTGATGTTCTCGCGCACCGGGTGCGACGCGCGGCGCACCACGAAGCGCGCGGTGTTGAGCCCCAGCACCCGGGATAGCGCGGTCTCGCCCCGGCCGAGCGAGCCGTCCTGCACCGTGCGCACGGCCGAGAGCAGCGCGCCCTGCCGGATCTCCAGCTCGGTCACGCTCCCGGAGTCGGCCAGGGTGATGGTCGCGTCGCCCAGGCTCGTCGCCGTCGACTCGATGAGCGCCACCGACCCGACGCGCTCCAGGCGCCCGCGCACCTCCGCGCCCGCGGCGAGCTCGGCGACGCGCTTCAGGGTGCGCACCCGGCCGCGCAGGGTGGAGCGCACCCGGGCGAGCGCCGCGCCCCCGTCGGCCTCCTTGCGGAGGTACCCCGAGGCATGGGCGCCCAGCTCGCGCATGCGCACCAGCAGGTCGTCGCGCCACGACAGCAGGATCACCGGCGTGTGGCGCAGGGCGACGTCGCGGCGCATGGCCCGGCAGAGGGCGAAGCCGTCGAGGCCCGGCATCAGGATGTCCGCGAGCACCACGTCGGGGCGCTCGGCGTGCGCGGCGGCGAGGGCCTGGGCGCCGTCGGTGTGGGCGCTCACAATCATGCCCGCGCCGCGCAGCAGGTCGCCGAATTGGGCCACCACGGCGGGGTCGTCGTCGACCACGAGGGCGCGACGGCCGGGCAGCGGGTCGTCCGCGGGCTCGTCGGCGCTGGGGGTGCCGTCGGCCGTGGTGCCGGGCGCGAAGACCTCCGCGCCCGACAGCCCGCGCGGGGCGATGGGCAGCTCGAAGCGCACGGTCCCCCCGGAGCGGCGCTCGACGACGGTGCGGATGCGCGCGATCGCCTCCCAGGTGGCGGCGAGCACCTCGCTGCCCGCGCCGAGGGCCACGCGGGCGCCCCGGCTGGCGGGCAGCGCGGCGCCGCCGAGGCCGCGGCGGAGCTCGTCCTGCAGGGCGCGGATGAGCTCGTCGAGGGTGAGCTCGCCGAGCTCGTGGGCGGTGGGCGGCGGGAGCGAGGCTGATCCCCGGAGGGCCCGGTGGATGCGCCCGCGGAGGGACTCGGCGCTGGCGTCGGACTCGACGACGTCGAAGGCCTCGGGGCACCGGGCGCGCACCGTGGCGGCGGGCTCGCCGTCGCACGCGATGACCACCACGGGGATGAAGCGCACCAGCGGGTCCGAGGCCACCGCGGCGGCGAGCGAGACGCCGTCGTAGGGCGAGTCGTCCTCGGCGATGATGATGTCGGGGGCGGCGTCGCGGGCGCGGGCGTGGGCCTCGTCGGCGGTCTGCGCGAGGGCCACGTCGGCGTCGTGGCCGAGGGCGTCGAGGAGCGAGCTCGCGCGGATGGACGAGCCCACGAAGAGCACCTGCGTGGCGTGCGAGACGGGGGCGCGCGCGGGCACCAGGGAGTCCGCGGTGCGGCCGGTGACGGCGCGGGCGAGCTCGTGCAGGCCGGGGCCGCCCGGGGCGAGCGCGGCGCCGGGGATGAGCGTGCGGGTGGGCGAGTGGTCGCCGCGCGAGGCCGACGGGACGGCCATGGCGCGGGCGCCGGGGGCGTCGGGGTCGCGGGTGTCGAGCTCGGCGCGGGCGGAGAGCGACGCGACGAGGGCCGTGAGGCGGTCGAGCTGCGGGCGGGTGTGGGGGGGGGTGGCGCGGG
>CAIOSS010000777.1 GCA_903860995.1 uncultured delta proteobacterium
ATCACCCTGATCCCGCTGCGGGCATAACTCAGCGGTAGAGTGCGACCTTCACACGGTCGAAGTCGTAGGTTCAAGTCCTACTGCCCGCACCAAACATTCGCTCTGGGGAGCGAAGCAGTCCATGATCAGCCCCTGGAGTGGGCGCCTGTGAGGTGTACCCCCAGGGTAGCCCGCCACGGGCCCCCTCCGGGTCGATGCGGACCATCAGCGCGACGCGCTCGGCCAGGCCCTTCCACCCCAACCTGGGCCGCGCGGACGGCCATCCATCGCCCCAAGACGCCGTGAAGCCACGTCGCCATCCCAACTCCGCACCCCTGTCGAGAAGGCTCTTGGCTACTGAAGGTATCCCGACGCTGCCAGCAGCGCGACCGCCACGCCCATAAGGCTCTCGCCCGCGATGATGCCGCTCGCGATGGGGATCGTGTACGCCTCCGCGCGCTTCTCATTTCGCTTCATCCAGAGCGCCGCAAGTACGGCCCCGATGAACATCGAGATGCTGTTGAAGGCCGGGATCACGAGCGCGAGCCCGAGGCCCATCGCCGACGGCATGTACTTCTTGTGCTTCGGGAAGCTGAGCTCCAGCAACGGGAGTGCGAGCCCGATGAGCGCGCCCACGAGCATCGCCCAACGTGCCGTCGGGTGGAGCGAGTGCACGCCGCGCGCGAGCACCTCGGCGACGCCGCGCCACACCTGCGCCGAGGGGGCCGGGAATCGATCGCTCCCAAGGATCGCCGGGTTGGGCACCAGCTTGTAGAAGGCCGGCACCACCACGAGCGTACCCACGACCGTCCCGCTGAGCTGCGCGAGGAACTGCTTCCGGGGGTTGGCGCCGAGGAGGTAGCCCGACTTCAGGTCCGTGAGCAGGTCGGCCGCGCTGCCCGCGGCGCCCGCCGTGATGCTCGCGGTCATCAAGTTGGTCGTGAGGTTGGACGGCGCGAGCGCCCCGTAGGTGAGTTGGGTGATCTTGCCCATCGCCCCCACCGGGGTGGTGTCGGTCTCGCCCGTCGCGCGGCACGCCACGATGGCCAGGACAAAGGAGAGCGCCACCGCCAGCACTGAGAGCCACGGGGCGATGCCGAAGGCGAAGTACCCTACGATCACCAGCCCGATCGTCGCGAAGGCCATGCCCCCGACGAACCAGGTCGGCGGCACCTCGATGCGCTCCATCGGGTCTTCGTCTGGCTCGACCAGGGCGGCCTCGCGGAAGGCCCCCTCGCCGGCCGTGGCCTTCGCCGCCTTGGCCCGCGAAAACGCCTTGCCGAGCCCGCTGAAGGCGCGGATCACGGTGCGCCACTGGAGCGCGAAGGAGAGCAGCCCCGAGGTCACCATGATGGCCGCGCCGGGCCAGAGGCTCCACGTCACGATGCCGCGGTAACCGAGCCGGGTGATGCCGCCGAGCTCGAAGATGCGCGGCGCGATGACACCGTAGTTGATGAGCGACGCGACCAGCATCGTCGCCGTGGTGCGCAGCCCCATCATGGCGCCCGCAGCGACGAGGATGAGCGAACCCTCGAAGCCGATGGTGTACTGCATCGCGGGCCGACCCGAGATCGTCAGGAAGGGAATGGGCAGCGTCGAGGGGATCTTCGAGAGCCGCGTGAGCACGGCCAGGAGGCCGGTGTGCGTCGCCGCGTGGGCGTCGCGCAGCCAGGCCACCACGGCCCCCATGCCCATCGTCCAGAAGAGCGCGCGGGCCTTCGCCTTCGCCTCACCACCGGTGCCGTAGAGCGAGCGAAGCGTCTCCGCTGCCGCCATGCCCGACGGGAACTTCAACTGCTCGATGTTGATCATCTGGCGCTTCATGGGAATCGCCATGACGGTGCCGAGGATCGCCAGCAGGAAGGTCCAGGCCGTGAGCGTCCAGAAGGGGAGGTGGTGGCCCTGGACGAGGAGCAGCGCGCAGATGGCGGACACCATCGTGCCGCCGGTGGAGTAGCCCGCCGACGAGGCCGTCGACGCCATCGCGTTGTTCTCCAGGATCGACATGTTCGACCCGAAGACCTTCGGCGCGACCGTGCTCAACACCGAGTACACGGTGAACGACAGGATGCACGCAGTGATGGCGACCCCGAGGCCCCAGCCGGTCTTCAGTCCCACGTAGAGGTTGGAGAGCGCCATGAGGGAGCCCAGCAGCGAGCCCATGATGAACGAGCGCAGCGTGAACTGCGGCACCCGGTCGCCCTGGTACACGTCCCGGAACCATCGGATCTCCGCCTCCGATGCGCTGCTTGGCGCGGCCTCGGGGGAGGGGACGGGCGTCGGCGGGACCTCGGTGCTCATGCGCGCGATCGTAGACGCAACGCCCGGCCCGGTGGCCCCAGAAATGTCCCCTCAGTAGCGGGCTGCGCTCTGGAGGATGCGCGCCGCCGCGAAGGCCGCGCCGAAGCCGTTGTCGATGTTGCAGACGGTCACACCGGAGGCGCAGCTTGTGAGCATCGACGCGAGCGCCGCGAGGCCGCCGAGGGCGGCACCGTAACCCACCGAGGTGGGCACCGCGATCACCGGGATGGAGACCATTCCACCTACGGCGCTCGGGAGGGCGCCCTCCATTCCGGCGACGACGATGGCCACCGCGCAGCGGTCGAAGACCGAGCGTCGCGCGAGCAGGCGGTGCACCCCCGCGACGCCGACGTCGTACAAGCGCTCGACCGAGGCGCCCATCATCCGCAGGGTCTCGCAGGCCTCCTCGGCGACGGGCGCGTCGGAGGTGCCCGCGCAAACCACCGCCACGGGGCTCTTGCCGAGCGTCGGGATGGCGTGCGACTCGAGGGTCGCGATGCGGGCTACTGCGTGGTAGCGCACCGCCGGGAGCCGCGCGCGCACCGCCTCGGCCTTGGCCGCGTCGACGCGGGTGATGAGCACGTTGACGTCCCGCCGCGCGAGCTCTTCGGCGATGCCGATGATCTGGTCGGGTGTCTTGCCCTCGCCGAGGATCACCTCCGGAACGCCCTGGCGCAGCGCCCGGTGGTGGTCGACCATCGCGTAGCCGAGATCGACGAAGGGGAGGTCGCGCAGGCCCGCCATCGCGGCCTCGACGGTCACTCCGCCGGCGCCGACCTGCTCAAGCAATTCCCGGAGCTTCTTGGGGTCCATCGGTGCGCAGTATTCAGCACATTGTCATGCCGCCGTCGACCACCATTGCCTGACCGGTCATGTAGCGGGCGGCGTCGCTCGCCAGGAAGAGCGCGGCGCCTGCGATCTCCTCAGGCTGCCCGACCCGCCCCAGCGGCGTCTTTCTCATCACCTCATCCACGAGGGCCTCGTTCGAGGTGATGGCCGCCGCGAGCCGGGTCTCGACGAGCCCCGGGCAGAGGGCGTTGACCCGGATGCCGCTCGACGCCAGCTCGTAGGCGAGGGTGCGAGTCATGGAGATCACCGCGGCCTTGGTCATCCCGTAGACGCCCTGCATCGGCGCCGCCTCGATGCCCGCGACGCTCGACACGGAGACGATGGCGCCGGGCGCGCCCCGCTCGCGGAGGTGCCGCGCGACCCCGCGGGCCATCCAGAAGTACCCTTGGAGGTTGACCTCGAAGGTCTTCTGCCAGGCGCCCATGTCGACGTCGACCATCGGCCCGAAGTACGGGTTTGTGGCGGCGTTGTTGACCAGCACGTCGACGCGCCCGTAGCGCTCGAGCGCGGCCGCCACGAGGGCCTCGCAGTCGGCCTCGCGGCCGGTGTGCGCCGCCACCGCCTGGGCCCGGTCGCCCAGACTCTCGGCCACCGCGCGCACGCCGTCGAGCTTGCGGGAGGCGATGACCACGCGGGCGCCGCTGGCGACGAAGGTGCGGGCGATGGACTCGCCGATGCCGCGGCTGGCGCCGGTGATGATGGCGACCTTGTCTTCGAGGGAGATGCGGGCGATCACGGCAATGCGCTCCTTGGCGCGACGGGGATGAGCCAGCGCCGGAGCACCGCGCGAATCAGCGGCGTGGCGTGGAGGTAGACCCCAGGGAGCCAGAGTGGCACCCCCCAGAGGTCGGGATGTCGGTAGTGAAACGCTCCGGTCGAGGCGAGCAGGGCCTCGAACATCGTGCCGCCGAGGGCGAACTGAAGCCCGCTCGCGCCGAGGCCCGGCGCACCGAGCGACCAGCAGCGCAGCCCGAACACCGCGACGTAGGCGACGAGCAGCGCGCGGGGCCAGTGCTGGAGCGGGCCGCTCAGGGCGTAGGCGAGGGCCATCCAGGCGAGGGCCATCGCGGCCTCACGGGTGCCCCAGCGGTCGCGAGGGCCATCGGTGAGGTCGCGGCGATACCCGAGCTTACGAGCCCAGGTGACGTACCCGAGGAGCCCGACCAGCGTCGCTACGGCGAAGAGGGCGGGCACCCACGGGGCCTGCCCGAACATCGACCCGTCGCGATAGGTGAGCACGCCGAAGCGCACGTGCAGCTGGTCGAGCAGCGTGCAGAGCACCGAGCCGAACACGATCGCGAGGAGCCAGCGTGACACGTGGGATTCAGGCTTGTTGTACCGTGCGGGCGAAGGAGCTGGGAAGCGACGAATGCCCGAAGAGATCCTGGAGACGAGCGTGGTGGCGAACGGCGTGCGGTTCCACTACGCCACGCAGGGCAGCGGCCCGCTGGTGCTGCTGGTGCACGGGTTTCCGGAGCGCTGGTTCTCCTGGCGGCGGCAGATTCCTGCGCTCGCCGCGGCGGGCTACCGGGTGGTGGCGCCCGACCTGCGCGGCTACGGCCTGAGCGACAAGCCGACGGACGGGTACGAGATCACCAACCTGGCGCTCGACATCGCCCGGCTCATCCCCGCGCTCGGCGCGGACCAGGCCACGGTGATCGGTCACGACTGGGGCGGCGCGATCACCTGGGAGACCGTGAGCCGCCACCCCGAGGTGGTCTCCCGCTTCGCGGTGCTCAACTGCCCCCACGCCGACGTGATGCGACGGACGCTCCTGCGCTCGTCCGAGCAGCTCCGCCGGAGCTGGTACATGTTCGCGTTCAACGTCCCGTGGCTGCCCGAGCGCCTCATCGCGCGCGACGGCGGGGCCAGCCTGGCGAAGATGTTCAGGTCGATGGCGGTCGACCGCCGCAACTTCACGGCGGAGGCGCTGGCGCCCTACCGCGCGAGCGTCGCGCGGCCGGAGGACGTCGCGCCGATGCTGGAGTACTACCGTCAGGCGATACGTCTGGCGCTACGCCCTTCAAAGGTTGAGCCCTACCCCGTCATCGACCGGCCGGGCCTGCTGCTCTGGGCCGAGGAGGACAAGGCGCTCGGCCTCGAGCTGCTCGCACCGCACTCCCGCGTCGCGCGCGACCTGCGCATCCAGCGCATCCCCGGGTGCGGGCACTTCTCGATGCTGGAGCAGCCCGAGGCCGTCAATCGACATCTCCTCCACTGGCTGGAGGAGACCGACGTCACTGCAGTGCGAAGCGCCGCGCCGCCATCGGCGTGAAGGGCCCCGCGCCCACCCCGATCTGCCCGTTGTTGAAGAGCGCCGTGTAGACCGTGAGCTCCACGGTGCGTCCGCCGCCGCCCGCCACGAGGATGCCCCAGTCTCGCGCGTCCGGCGTCCAGGAGGTCGCCGACTGCTGGCGGCGCAGCACCGTCGCCCCGGCGACGCGGAAGCGCAGCTCGTAGGCGCGGCCCGAAAAAGGCTCGCAGTGCGCTTCGGCCTCGGGGATGAAGGTGGTCCAACGGCGGAGCTCATCGGCCAGGGTCATGGCGCGGGGCGCACGGAGGCGGGGGCGGGAGGCGACCGGTGCCGTCCACGCGAACGTGAAGGGCGTCGCTCGCGGGATGCTCTGGCCCTGGGGAGGCGCCGTCCCGGACGGCGCACGGGGCTCCTGCGCGGAGGCCCGATTGGTGATCGCGTCATCGAGCACGGTGCAGGCCTCGTCGGAGAAGAGATCCGGGCCCGCGGAGCAGTTGGGCAGGCTGACCTGCAGGGGGTCGCCGCACGCCGGGGCGACCGGGATGTCGTCGTGGCCACAACCGACCGCCAGAGCCAGGAACACCACGAGCGGGGACATCGGGAGCGTGCGCATGCGCGCGATCGTAGCGGCACTTCTTCCGCGCGCCAGATGACACCTTGACGCAGGACGGAAGAGGG
This sequence comes from uncultured delta proteobacterium, assembly GCA_903860995.1. Taxonomy (GTDB): domain Bacteria; phylum Myxococcota_A; class Polyangia; order Polyangiales; genus SCUS01. Next base: position 6,062 of record CAIOSS010000777.1, read on the forward strand.
GATCGCCCTCTGTTATGGTTGCGCAACCTCCCCGTGCACCTCCAACACAAGCTCTTCTCGCACGACGCGACGCCTCGGACCCTTCGGCTGCTGATGCTGGCATGCACCCTCGGCGCGGCAGTGGTCGCGGGATGCGCGCGCGGCAACACGCCTGATCCTCGCGACGCTGGGGACGCCGGAGACACCACGACCTTGGCCGACGGAGGCGACGTGGGGGGTCTGAAGCAGGACGCGCCCGAGGTCGACGGGGGTCCGATGTGCGCGACCGACGACGACTGCCGCACAGACCCCGGCGGCGCCCGCTGCGACCCCGCGAGCGGGCGCTGCGGCGGGTGCGTCGTCGGCCGCGACCACTGCGCCCTCGGCACCTTCTGCGACCCGGTCGCGCGCTCGTGCACCGCGGGCTGCGACGACGACGACGACTGCGGCGGCGGCGTGACCCGCTGTGACCTCCCGACCCACCGCTGCACGGGCTGCGCGATCAGCCGGGACTGCGTCCCGGGGACGATCTGCCGCGATGCGGTGTGCGTGCCGGGCTGCACCGACGCCAAGCCGTGCGGGGTCGGCAGCACCTGCTGCGCCGAGCGCTGCGTCGACGTGAACAGCGCCGCCGCCCACTGCGGGGCGTGCGGCAACGCCTGCGGCGAAGGGAGCTCTTGCTGCCTCGGCCGCTGCGCGACCCCCGGCGGGGACGCGCTCAACTGCGGCCGCTGCGGCCTCGCCTGCTCGGCAGCCAACGGCACGCCGGCCTGCGCCGCGGGCGTCTGCGGCGTGGCTGCGTGCAACGCCGGCTTCGGGGACTGCGACGGCGCCGCGGGCAACGGCTGCGAGGCCGAGCTGTCGGCCAACCCGATGAACTGCGGGGCCTGCGGCCGGGGGTGCACCGCGGGGGTCAACGCCTCGACGCGCTGCGCGGCGGGCGCGTGTGTCGCCGAGTGCAACGCGGGCTACGGCGACTGCGACGGCGACGCGGCGAACGGCTGCGAGACCGAGCTCGGCCGGAGCGCGGCGCACTGCGGGGCGTGCGGGCAGGCCTGCCCGGCCGGCCCCAACGCGGTCGCGACCTGCACGATGGCGATGTGCGGGGTGACCTGCGAGAGCGGGTTCAGCGACTGCGACGGCGACGCCCGCAACGGGTGCGAGGTGTTCGTCGCGACGAGCGCTGCGCACTGCGGCGGATGCGGCATCCGGTGCGCCGTCGACCACGCCAACGCGGCGTGCATGGGCGCCCGCTGCGTCGTCGCGAGCTGCGAGACTGGCTGGGCCGATTGCGACGGCGGCGCCGCCGACGGGTGCGAGGTCGACCTCAACGCCGAGAGCGCCAACTGCGGTGCGTGCGGGCGCCGATGCGAGGCGGGCACCGCGTGCTCGGCGGGCAGATGCGCGAGCGTCTGCACCGGCGGAGCGACCTTCTGCATCGACCGCTGCGCACGCGTTGAGTCCGACGTCCAGCACTGCGGCGCCTGCGGTCGGCGATGCGACGGCGGCGCCAACGCGGCGCCCTCGTGCGTGGGCGGCGCCTGCGGTCTCACCTGCGACGCCGGCTACGGCGACTGCAACGGCGCCGCGGGCGACGGCTGCGAGGCCAACCTCCGTGAGACGATCGCCCATTGCGGCGCCTGCGGCGCGCGGTGCGCCCGCACCAACGCGAGCGTCACCTGCGCGGGCGGCGGCTGCGTCCTCGGGGCGTGCAGCCCGGGCTACGGCAACTGCAACGGCTCCGAGGGGGACGGCTGCGAGGCGGACCTCAACGCCAGCACCGCGCACTGCGGCGGCTGCGGGCGCACGTGCGCACTGCCCTTCGCGACGGCCACCTGCGCGAGCGGCGCCTGCGCCATTGTCGCCTGCGCGGCAGGGTTCGCCGACTGCGACGGGACGCCCGCCACGGGCTGCGAGACCAACCTCGCGGCCAGCAACGCCAACTGCGGGGCGTGCGGTCGTAGCTGCGGTCCGGGCACGGCGTGCTCCAGCGGAGCCTGCGCCAACGTCTGCGCCGGCGGGCCGACCTTCTGCGGCGGGAGCTGCGTGGCGCTGGCGACGGACGCGCGCAACTGCGGCGGCTGCGGAAACGTCTGCGCCTCGGGGCAGACATGCAGCGGCGGTCAGTGCCGGGTGGCGGCCCCGGCCAACGACACCTGCGACGGCGCCCAGGAGATCTCCTTCGCTGCGACCAACGTGACGCTCACCGGCACCAACGCCGGCGCGACGCCCTCGATCACGCCCGGCTGCGGGTTCAACGTCACGACCGACGTGTACTACCGCTTCACCGTGCCGGGGCCGTCGCGCGAGCTGGTGTACGCAGACTCCGTCGGCAGCTCCTTCGACACGGTGCTGTATTTCGCGCGCGACTGCGGCACTGCGCTCACCGGCTCGACCACCCCCGGTGACGTCGTCTGCAACGACGACATGGGCGCGGCGGGCTGCAACGGCGGTCTCCAGTCGCAGGTGGTGGCCATGCTCAACCCGGGCACCTGGTACCTGATGGTGGGCGGCTTCGGCGGGTCCACCGGGACCATCAGCCTGCGGGTGCAGCACCTCCCGGTAGGCGGCGGCGGCGTGGCGGTGCTCCCAGCGGGGTCGACGACCCAGGGCGGCGCGACGTCCGGCGCCGGCTCCATGGGCGGCCCGTGTGGCGGCGGCGGGGCGGGCGAGTCGACCTGGTGGTGGCGCACGTGCCCGGACTTCGTCGGCGGCGGCTTCAGCGCGACCACCTGCAGCCGCGCCACCTGGGATACCCTCATCTACTTGCGCAACGCGGCCGGGGGCGGCGACGTGTGCAACGACGACGCCTGCGGCCCGTTCCAGTCGACCATCAACGGGACCATCCCGCCGGGCCCCGGCATCCACACGTTTACCGTCGACGGCTTCGGCGCGAACACCGGCAGCTTCTCGGTGGCCGCGACCCGGCCGTGAAGGCGCTCAGCGCGACGCGAGGGTGGCGCTGAACAGGAAGCTGCGACCGAGCTGCGGCATCGCCCGAAGGCGCTCATCGAACTCGCCGCTCACGGGCGTGGCGTAGCGCCAGTCGAAGACGTTGTAGACGCCGACAGCATAGCGGACGCCCCAGCGCTCGACGCGGCCCGACAGCATCACGTCCCAGACAACCCCCGGGTCGGTGCGGCGCTGCGCGGGGTCCGATCCGCGGTCGAAGCGATCCCAGCGCGGACCCTCGACCGTCAGGCGCGACATGAGGGTGAAGAGCTCGGGCACCACGGGCACCGCGGCCCGCGCCGAGAACAGGTGCTCCGGCGCGTTGGGCACCTCGCGCAGGGCGTCCTGCGGGCGGCCGGTGCTCTCGACGATGTACCGCGATCGCTGGAAGGAGTAGCTCGCGCTCACCATCCAGCCCTGCCGCCACTCCCGCCGCAGCTCGGCCTCGCCGCCGATGGTGAGCACCGGGGCGGCGGTGTTCTCGTAGCGGATGAGCATCGGGTTGGCGGTGGACTCGCGAAGCGCGATGAGGTTGTCGAGGTAGTTTGCGTAGGTGCTGACGAGCGCCGTCCAGGTCGAGCCGATGCGGTGCGTGAACTCCACCTCGCCCGACCACACCGTCTCCGGGCGCAACCCGGGGGAGGGCTCCTGGGTCTGGCCGCCGTCGTTGTAATAGAGCTCGTAGATGCTCGGGACGCGGAAGGCGCGACCGGCCATCAGCTTGAGGTTGCCCCGAGCGTACGGCCGCACGATGAGCGCCAGCCGCGGCGCCGGCAGCGCCTGCCCGATGGTGCTGAAGTACTCACCCCGGATCGCGCCAGAGACCCGCACCTGGTCGCTCGGGGCCCACTCGCCGGTGAGGTATCCCGCGGCGATGCCGAAGCTGCGCGAGTCCCGGAAGTCCATCGGGAGGCGCACGCGGTCTTCGCGCACCAGCACCGAGGTCTGGGTGGCGTCGAGGTGGTACTGCCCCTGCGCCCCGACGTTGAGGCGCAGCCCGCGCGCGACTTCGAAGGCGCCCCGCACCTCGCCGTCGATCCAGGTGCCGTTGAAGCTCTCGCGCCCCGGGTTGGTCGGGTCGTCGGTGTGCAGCAGCACGCTCCGGTACTCGTAGTGATTGAGAGACGCCCGGGTGAGCAGCTGGGCGCTGTCCGAAAGCCGCGGCTCGAAGCGCAGCTCGAGGAGCCCGCGGGTGTCCGCCTGGTAGGTTCCGGCGAGACCGGGGACGGTGTCATAGGCCCCGGCCGGGACGTCCTTCCGGCGGGAGTGCAGGGACCACTGCATCGAGAGCGCGCGGTACCAGGCCCGGCCCTGGAGGGTGCCGGTCTCGAAGCCGTCGACCCCGCGAGCGGTGCCATCGAAGCCCGGCCCGGCGAGCTCGGGAAGGGCGATGTCCCGTCCCGGGCTGCGGGCGCCGGAGACCGAGGTCCACACCCCGGCGTGCGCGTTGGCGCGGTATCGACCCATGACCCGGGCACGAGCCACGCCCTCCTGGTTGGTCGAGATGTTTCCCTCGACCCCGCTGGGCTCCTCGCGCCCCCGGCTCACGAGGTTGACCACGCCCGAGAAAGCGCCCGTGCCGTAGAGCACCGACCCGGGGCCCCGCACGACCTCGATGCGCGCGAGGTCTTCGAGGTCGGTGCGCAGGTCGTACCCGAGGTACGCGGAGTTGAGCCAGCTGTCGTTCATCGGCGCCCCGTCGAGGAGCACCAGCACGCGATTGCCGTAGTCGCCCGGGCGGCCGTACCCGCGGAAGCCCACGGTGGGATAATTGCGGTCGTCGGAGAGGAAGATCCCTCGGGTGCCCCGCAGCGCCTCGGCGACGGTGGGGTACGCCATCGCCCGCAGCTCGGCGCCGGAGATGATGCTCACCGAGCTCGGCGCGTCCTCCACCGCCTCGGCCGCGCGGGACGCGGCGGTGACCTCCTCCACCTGGCGCAGCGAGAGGTCGAGCTGCGCCTGCGCCCCTTCGGTGACCGTGACGCTCTGCTCGAGGGTGCGAAAGCCCGCGCGAGATACACGCACGCGGCGGGTGCCCACCTGGGCGTCGACCACCGCGGGCGTGAAGCCCACCGGGCGACCGTCGATCTCGACGAGGGCGTCACGCTCGTCGGCGCTGACCACCACGCGGCCGGTGACCGGCACGAGGTCGAGCGTGACGGCGCGGGTGTCCCTCGGCGCGACCTCCACGCCCTCGACCCTCGATCGGTAGTTCGGCGCGGAGAGGTGCAGGGCGCGTCGGCCCGGGGGCAGCTCGATGTCGCAGGGGATCGTGCCCAGCACGGCGCCGCGCTCGTCATCGAGACGCACCGTCGCGCCCGGCACGTTGCCCTCGACGTGCACCCGCCCGACGATGCGGCGCAGCGCGAGCACCACCGGCGCCTCGGCGCCGAGGCGCAGGTCAACGCCCTCCACCACCGCGGGCTCGTAGCCATCGAGCTCCGCGATGACGCGCACGCGACCGGGTTGAAACGCGAGCACCCTGGGGCTGACGCCGCGCGGGCCGAGGTCGCGCCGATCGATGTAGAGCGTCGCGCCCGGCGGGTCGGTGGTGACGCGAACGGCGGCGACGTAGGGGCTCACCCGCCGGAGCGCGGACTCGATGTTGGCGCGCGCCCCCGGGTCGGTCTCGCTGCCGAGCGCCTGGAGGTAGTACCGGTGCGCGTCGGGGTAGCGGGTGAGCTGCTCGTAGCTGCGGGCGATGTTGAAGAGGACGTTGCGGTTGGGGACGAGCCGGTTGGAGGCGAGAAAGTGCTCCAGGGCCTCGCGGAAGTCCCCTCGGCGGTAGCGATCGGCGCCGAGCTCGAACTGGAGGTCAGCCTCGTCGGCGAGGTCGTCGGCGCGGGCGGGGAGCGTCGCGGCGAGTAGGATCGCCAGGGCCCAGCACGGGCGGTGGCGGAAGAGGGCACGGCTCATGGAGTTCACCGATGCAGGCGGATGTCGGAGTCACCCGACGGAGGGTCCGTCGACCGGGGCGGCCGACGGGGACGCGGGTCGGATCGCGGCGGGCGCGGAGGCGCTGCGAGGGGCGCAGGGGCGGCGGCGAGGGGGGAGGGGACGGACGCCGCCGTGACGGGCGCCAGGGTCGCCACGCGGCGCACCGACGGGTCGCGCGCCGGGCCGACCGTGATCTCGAAGGGCTGGTGCCCGGGGAGGCGCAGCACGAAGCGGCGCGGCGCGGACGCCACCGCGGCGTTGTCGATCATCACGCCGACGGGCGTCGCGCCGAGCACGTTGCCGCTCTCGACCACGGCCGCGCCGGAGGGCTCGGAGTCGATCTCCAGGCGATATTGCCCGAGCGCCACGGGGCGGGACGCTGTCGCCGGCGCAGCGGGTCGCGGCGCGGGGGTCATCTTCGACTCGACGAAGATCCCCGCCGCGAGCCCGAGGGTGCCGAGGGCGATGACGCCGACGATGATCGCGAGGGGACGACGGGCAGGCGCTGCGGGCTGCCCCTGCGGCATCGTCGGGGGTAGCGCCCCGAGGTCCGTCGCCGGTGGGATGCTGGGCAGGCGGCCCGCGGGCATCGAGCGCTCCGTCAACGTCGCCCCGCCGCCGGAGAGGCCGAGCTCAAGCTCTGCCTGTCGCAGACCGCCGAGCACCTCGTCCATGGTCGCGGGTCGTCCCTCCGGGCGCTTGTCGAGGCAGCGCAAAGCCAGCGCCGCCAGGACCTCGGGGACCGCCACGTCGGGGCTGCGTTCACGGAAGGGCGGCACGGGCGTGTGCAGGTGCGCCATGAGGATGTGCACGGCGTTGTCGGCCTCGAAGGGCGTCCGGCCGCACAGACACTGGTAGAGGATCACCCCGAGCGAATAGATGTCCGTGCGGAGGTCGACCCGACCGTGGGCGATCTGCTCGGGGGACATGTACCGCGGCGACCCCAGGAACGACCCCTCCTTGGTGAGTTCTTCGGAGTCATCGCGGAGCACCTTCACGAGCCCGAAATCGAGGATCTTGATGGTCTCCTCGCCCGACTCGTCGGGCACCAGCATCACGTTGGAGGGCTTCAGGTCGCGGTGCACCACGCCCTGGCGGTGCGCCTCGCGAAGGCCCTTGGCGATCTGCCGCATGATCCCGATCGTGGCCTCGGGCGCGAGCGGCCCCTCGCGCTTCAAGCGCTTGTGGAGCGTCTCCCCGAGGAGAAACTCCATCGCCATGAAGTAGGCCTCCTCAGCGACGCCCTCGATGCTCCCGTAGTCGAACACCGTGACGATGTTGGGGTGCTGGAGCCGGGACAGGATGCTCGCCTCGAGGAAGAACCTCTTCTGGAAGGCGGGATCTTCGTGCCCGTCGGTGAAGCGCGAGTGCAGCACCTTCACCGCGACCACCCGACCGAGCGGCAGCTGCTCGGCGCGGTAGATCTTCCCCATCCCCCCGGCCGCCACCTCCTCGATGATGCGAAACTTCCCGTTCACTACCTGGCCGAGCAGCGGATCGGGACCCTCGCGCAGCACCCTCGGACCTCGCTCGCTGGGCATCATGTCAAGCCTCGCGCCCCTCGGCCTGGCTTCAATCGTTCCGCCCTGCGCACGATCCGAGACTACCCCATCCCTGCGCTTCGCCGCCATCGCCCAGCAGGGGCTTGAAAACGATAACTGATCTCAGTATACCTCCAGGACCTTCGACCTGGAGATGTCCTCCCGATGATCGTCTGCGTCTGCCACGGAGTGCCTTGCAAGCGTATCCGGTCGGTCATCCTCGACGGCGCGCACAGCGTCGACGCGGTGGGCGAGGCCTGCGGAGCGGGCACGGATTGCGGTGCGTGTCGTGAGGTCATCGAAGACCTCATCGAGGAGTCGGTTCCGGCCGTGGCTCGCGGGCGCTCGCGCCTGCCGATGCTGATGACCGGCTGAGAACGCGAATCACGGACGATCTGAGCAATTACCGGGCTCGACGCGAAGGCCTCTGGTACCCATCCAGCCCCTGGAGGTTGTCATGAAGGGTCAAGCGGCGATCATCGATCTGCTCAATGCAGTGCTGACAGCAGAGCTCACTGCCATCAACGAGTATTTCATCCACGCCAAGATGTGCCGCAACTGGGGTTACCTGCACCTGGCGGACTACATGAAGAAGGAGTCCATCGACGAGATGAAGCACGCCGACAGGATCATCGAACGGATCCTGTACCTGGAAGGAATCCCCAACCTGCAGCGGCTCAACAAGGTCAACGTCGGCGAGACGGTGCCCGAGCAGTTCAAGCTCGACCTGCAGTTGGAGAAGGAAGCGCTGGTGCGGCTCAACGACGGCGTGAAGCTGTGTCGCGACCTCGGCGACAACGGCACAGAAGCGCTGCTGAAGGAGATCCTCGTGAGCGAGGAGGAGCACGCCGACTGGCTGGAGACGCAGCTCGGGCTCATCGACCAGATCGGCGAGCAGAACTACCTCGCCCAGCAGATCCGCTAGCCGCCCTCTCCGCGCGGGTCAGTCGTACACCCGGTTCGCGGGCGGCGGCGCGAAGCCGCCCGGGAAGGGATCGGCCGAGCGACGCACCTCCACCTCGTTCTCGTACACATCCAGGTCGGCCCCGCGCTCGGCGAAGAGCGCCACGCCGATGACCCCGACGTTGCGCGCCGCGCCACGCTCGTCGGCGTACGAGCCCTCGACGCCGCCGAAGCGAAACGCCGCCACGGTGCTCGTGCTGCGCCGGAAGCCCTCGATCACGATGCTCGCGTGGGGGCGGACAAGGTAGCCTCGGTTGGACGTGCTGCCGGGCTGCCCGTTGATGACGTCGAGGCCGTCGACGGTGAGGACGGCCTCGATGCGCGCGGACGTGTGGTTCTCGAGCACGATGGCGTAGCGCTCGCCGGGCTGGCCGATGACGAAGGCCTCGCCCCCGCTGACGAAGCCGGGGAGCAGGTATGGGGAGCGCTTCATGGGGTTCACCTCTCTGAGGGGGGGGAACGACGCGGCAGCGCTGGGGCTTACAGGGGGCGCGACACGAACCTACGGCGGGCAGGGGTTGTACGCCGCTCGGCCGCGCAGGCGGATCTTGCCGGTCTCGATGATCGCCGACGCGCCAAGGTCGGGCGACCGGACGCCGAACACCGCGATGAACCAGCCGTCACCCCACGGGGCGAGGACCCCGTTGTCGAGGGCGGAGAGCCCGACCGAGCGGGGACTGATGGCGCGAAAGGGCCCGCTCGCGGACACCACCGAGAG
>CAIOSS010000778.1 GCA_903860995.1 uncultured delta proteobacterium
GGTGTGGTGAGTGAGGGCCCTGAACCCCCCTCAGTGCGCGTCGCCCCAGTTCTTCCCCCAGCCGCACTCCACCACCAGGGGCACGTCGAGCTTCATCACCCCCTCCATGGTCTCCTTGACCATCGGGCCCACCTGCTCTTTCTCCCCTTCGGGCACCTCGAAGACCAGCTCGTCGTGCACCGTCGACACCATCTTCGTCGCCAGCTTCTCCGCCGTCAGCCGCTCGTCCACCCGCAGCATCGCCAGCTTGATGATGTCCGCCGCCGTGCCCTGAATGGGCGTGTTCTGCGCCACCCGCTCGGCCGTCAGCCTCAACGCCCGGTTGGACGAGTGCAGGTCCGGCAAGAACCTCCGCCGGCCCAGGAGCGTCCGCACGCCTTCGCCGGTGCGCGCCTTGGCCACCACGTCGTCGAGGTACTTCCGCAGCGTCGCGAAGGTCTGGAAGTACTTCTCGATGAACTCCGCCGCCTCGTCGCGGGTGATGCCCAGCTTCTTGGCGAGGGACGACTCGCCCTGCCCGTAGATCACCGCGAAGTTGGTCGTCTTGGCCTTCGCGCGCATCTCCTTGGAGACGTCCTCCCGCGCGACCTTGAAGATCTCCATCGCCGTCCGGATGTGCACGTCGTCGCCGGACTTGAAGGCATCGACGAGAATCGGGTCCCCCGACAGGTGGGCCAGCACCCGCAGCTCGATCTGCGAGTAGTCCGCCGACAGGATGTAACACCCCTCCGGCGCCACGAAGGCCCGGCGAATCTCCCGCCCCAGCGGCGTGCGAATGGGGATGTTCTGGAGGTTGGGGGTCGGCCGACGACAGCCGCCCCGTCGCCGCCACCGCCTGGTTGAAGCTCGAGTGCACCCGGCCCGTCGCGTCGATCATCAGCGGCAGCGCGTCGAGGTAGGTGCCAATCAGCTTGGTGAGCGAGCGCACCTCCAGGATCTTGTGCGGCAGCGCGTGCTGCGACGCGAGCTCCTCCAGCACCTCCGCGTCGGTCGAGCGCCCGGTCTTGGTCTTCTTCACCACCGGCAGCTTCAGCTCATCAAACAAGATGGCCTCCAGCTGCTTCGGCGAGTTCACGTTGAAGGGGTGGCCCACCAGCGCGTGCGCCTCGGCCTCCAGCTTCACCACCTCCGCGCCGGCCACCTTCGACATCGCCTTCAGGTGATCGGCGTTGACCAGCACCCCGTGCTCCTCGATGCGCCCCAGCAGCAGCGCCAGCGGAATCTCCACGTCGCGCAGCAGCCCCGTGAGCGCCTCGCTGTCGAGCCTCGGGCGCAGGCGCTCTTGCAGCCGCGACACCACCTCGGCGTCCTCGGCGGCGTAGCGGGTGGCGCGCGCGATGTCGACCTCGTCGAAGGTGATCTGCTTCCCTTTGCCCACCTTGGTGACGCTCTCGTAGCTCACCATCTCGTAGCCGAGCTCGGACTTGCTGATCTCGTCGAGCTTGTGGGTGTGCCGCTCGGGGTCGATGAGGTAGCTCGCCAGCATCGTGTCGAAGTCGTACCCGCGCACCGGCACCCCCGCGCGGCGCAGCACGATGTCGTCGTACTTGATGTTCTGCCCCACCTTCTTCACCGAGGCGTCGGCGAAGAGCGGGCGCAGCTTGTCGAGCACCAGCGTGCGATCGAGCTGCGTCGGGTCGCCCAGCACCCGGTGCCCGAAGGGGATGTACACCCCGAGGCCGGGCTTCCATGACAGCGAGATGCCCACCAGCACCGCCACGCTGGTGTTGAGACTCGTGGTCTCGGTGTCGACGGAGAACCACCCCGTCGCCCGGCACTGCGCGACGGCCTCGTCGAGGGCATCGGTCGTCAGCACCGACTCGTACACCGCCGGGCCCGCGGGCGCCGCAGCCTCCGAGCCCGTCGCCGCGGCCTTGGCGTCCTCGGCGTCGATGGCCGCGACCAGCCGGGTGAACTCCAGGTCCTCGAAGAGCGCCCGCACGGTCGCGCGCTCGTAGCCGCCGTACACGAGCTTCTCGACGTCGAAGTGCATCGGGACGTCGGACTTCAGGCTCACCAGCTGCTGCGAGAGCCGCGCGTCGGCCTCGTGGAGCGTGAGGTACTCCCGGGTCTTGCCCTTCACCTTGTCGAGGTTCTGGTAGACCCCGTCGAGGGTGTCGAACTCCGTCAGGAGCTTCACCGCGGTCTTCTCCCCGACGTGGGCGACGCCCGGGACGTTGTCCGACGAGTCGCCCATGAGGGCGAGCAGGTCGCGCACCCGGTTGGGCGCCACGCCCCATTTCTCCTTCACCTCGGCGGCGCCGAAGATCCGCGAGCGCATCGCGTCCCACATGATGACGTCGTCGTCGACGAGCTGGAGCAGGTCTTTGTCGCCCGAGCAGATGACCGTGAAGAGCCCGCGCTTGCGGGCCTCGGCGACGCAGGTGGCGAGCAGGTCGTCGGCCTCCACGCCCTCGGACTGGAGCACCGGGATGGCGTAGGCCTCGGCCACCTGGCGGCACCGCGCCATCTGCACGGCGAGGTCGGGCGGCGCCGGCGGGCGGTTGGCCTTGTACTCGGTGTACATCTCGTGGCGGAAGGTGGGCTTCACGCTGTCCATCGCCACCGCGAGCAGGTGCGGCCGCTGGTTGCGCACCAGCGCGTGCAGCATGTTGGTCACGCCGAGGGTGGCGAAGGTCGGCTCGCCCTTGCTGTTCGAGAGCGGGGCGACGGCGTGGTAGGCGCGAAACACGTAGCCCGACAGGTCGAGCACGTAGAGGGCCTTCGGATCACCTGGCGGCGGCAGCGTGGTGGGCATCGGTGGTGCCCGTGGGTGTAACAGGGAGGGCGCAGACGGAGCCAGCAACGGGCACCCGGGCGCTCCCCCCTATACGCCAGGGACGCCGACGGGGCTCTCGGGGGTTGAGGTCCTACTCGTGCTCCCAGGTCGCGGTGGCCGAGAAGGTGAGCTTGGGGTAGTCGCGCTGCGCGACCCCGAGGGCCCAGTCGCTCTTGAAGAGGATCACCAGGCGCTTGTCCTGGTCGAGCACGCAGGCGCCGTAGCCCTTGTCTTCCAGGTTGTCGATGGAGGCGCCCTCGCCGCGCACCCAGCGCGCGTGCTGGTAGGGCAGGGGCTCGAGGATGACCTCGACGCTGTACTCGTTCTCCAGGCGGTGCTGGAGCACCTCGAACTGCAGCTGGCCCACCACGCCGAGCACGGGGATCTGCTCCTGGCCGGGGGAGTTGAACACCTGCACGGTGCCCTCCTCGGAGAGCTGCGAGAGGCCGGCGATGAACTGCTTGCGGCGCGACGGGTCCTTCGCGCGCAGGCGGGCGAAGTGCTCCGGGGAGAAGCGCGGCACGGCGTCGAAGAAGAAGTTCTCGCCGGTGAGCAGGGTGTCGCCGATGCGGAACATCCCCGGGTCGAAGACCCCGAGCACGTCGCCCGGCCAGGCCTCGTCGACGGCGCTGCGCTCCTGCGCGAAGAACTGCTGCGGCCGTGACAACCGCACCTCCTTGCCGAGCCGGGCGTGGCGCACCCACATCCCGCTGGTGAACTTCCCGGAGCACACGCGCATGAAGGCCACGCGGTCGCGGTGGGCCTTGTCCATGTTCGCCTGCACCTTGAAGATGAAGGCCGAGAACTGCTTGTCCGCGGGGTGGACGAGCCCCTTGGACGATCCGCGCGGACCCGGCGGCGGCGCGAATCGGTGGAACTTCTCCAGGAAGGGCTCGACGCCGAAGTTGGTCATCGCGCTGCCCCAGAACACCGGGGTGATCTCTCCCTTTGCGAAGCGCTCGACGTCGAAGTGCTCGCCCGCGCCGGCCACCAGCTCGGACTCGTCCTTGAAGGTCTTGTAGAGCGACTCTCCCAGGATCTCTTCGAGCGCCGGGTCGTCCGCCGCGACGGTCTTCTGCTCCGACATGCTCGCGCCGTGGTCGGTGTTGCGCTGGAAGAGCAGCACCTGGTTGCTCTCGCGGTCGAACACCCCCTTGAAGTCGGGCCCCATCCCGATGGGCCAGGTGATGGGCACGCACCGGATGCCCAGGAGCTGCTCGACCTCGGTCATGAGGTCGAAGGGGTCCTGGCCCGGGCGATCGAGCTTGTTCATGAAGGTCACGATGGGCGTGTTGCGCAGCCGGCACACCTGGAACAGCTTGCGCGTCTGGGCCTCGACCCCCTTCGCCACGTCGATGAGCATGACCGCGCAGTCCGCCGCCGTGAGCGTGCGGTAGGTGTCCTCGCTGAAGTCCTGGTGGCCCGGCGTGTCGAGCAGGTTGAAGCGCGTGCCCGCATACGGGAACTGCATCACGCTCGACGTGATGGAGATCCCGCGCTGCTTCTCCAGGTCCATCCAGTCGGAGGTGGCGTGGCGGCGGGCCTTGCTCGCGCGCACCGCCCCGGCCAGGTGGATGGCTCCCCCGTAGAGCAGCAGCTTCTCCGTGAGCGTGGTCTTGCCGGCGTCGGGGTGCGAGATGATCGCGAAGGTTCGCCGCGGCGTGTGGCCGTCGATTCCGTCGGTGGACATAACGCCGGGCACATAGCCCAACGGCCCGTCACTCGTCCAACAGCACCCGCTCGCGGCCATGCTCCGCGATGGCCTCACGAACCCGCGCGAGCAGGGCCTCGCGGCGGCGGGAATACGCCGCCCAGTAACGCGCCATCTCCAGGCGGTGGAAGGGGAGGCCGTCGCGCCGGACCTCCGCCCGCACGGCGTCGGCCGTGGCGCGCTCGATGCCCGGGAGCATCCACCCCGGGATGCGCTCGATGCCCTGGAGCCCGCCGCGCTCGATGAGCACCAGGTTCTCCAGGAACCAGCCCCGGTTGTTGTCGCGAAACACCAGGTCGCCGCGCTCGTCGAGGGAGACGTTGGCGGAGTTCCACCGGTCGAAGTTGGCCTGGAGGTAGTCGAAGGCGATGAGCGCCGCGATCTGGCTGGCCCGCCGGCGGTGCTGCGCGGGAACCTCGTGGCGGGCGAACATCCACGGCGTCCACTGCTCGCGCGCCTCGGGGGTGTGCAGCCCCGAGTGGTGCAGCACGGGCATCCAGTAGATGGCCGCGCCGCGGATGGTGCCGTCGCGCTCGCGGATGAGGTCGCGGTCGTGCGCGAAGCCCTCGAGGAGCGCCGCGGGCACCCGGCGGCTCACCGTCGGCGGCACCCGCCCGGTGATGCCCAGCACCCGCGCGAGGCGGTAGGCCAGCACCTCGTGCTTCCACCACTGGTGCTCGCCCCGCCGCGCCGGCTTGAACGCGATCTCCACCCCGTCGCCCAGGTCGCAGTGGAACACCAGCGTCGTGCTGCTGAAACGGTGCAGCACCCGCAGCACGGGCCGCGACCGCATCGCCTGGAGCAGCGCGTCCTCGTCCTGGCCCCGGAAGCGTCTTACGCCATCGGGTAAAGCCACCGCCGCGTCGGGGGCGGCCGCGGGGGTCGGGGCGCTGGCGTCGAGCCCCGGGGCGACGGGCTCCGGGGCGACGGGCTCCGGGGCGACGGGCTGGGCGAGCTCGACCGGGGCGACCGGGGCGCTGGCGTCGACCGTGGCCCGCGCGAGGGCGACCTCGGCGAGCGGCAGCGGTCGGGTGGTGGCCGGGCCGCGGGTGCAGGCGATGACGGAGGTCAGCGCCGCGATCACCCCACCGCCCGCGCGCGCCCGCCGTCGATCCATCGGCGCGGAACCCTAGCATCGACGGGACATCGCCCGCGACCCCGATCGCGGTCTACAGTCGCGCGCCGATGGTACCTCCGCGCAACGTTCGCAGCGCCTGGTCGGCGGCGCTCCGCCTCGCCGCCCTCGTGGTCACCTCGGCGCTCGCCACGACGCGGTGCGCCTCCGGGGCCTGCGACCTCAACTCGGACTGCGCCGTGGGCACCTACTGCGGTTACGACAACCAGTGCCGCTACGACTGCTTCGAGGACCGCGACTGCAACGACGGTTCGTTCTGCAACCGCGACCGCGGCCGGTGCCAGGCGATCGCCGGCGACGCGGGGGTGACCGCCGACGTCGCCGAGAAGAAGGACGGCGGGGTGACGCCGGTCGACGCCGGTCCGCCCCGGGACGCGGGCGTCGACGTGCCGGTGGTGACGGTGGACGTCCCCGTGGTGATGGACGTCCCCGTGGTGACGGACGTGGGCTCTCCGCCCGTCGACCTCGGCGGGCCGGTGGACACGGGCCCACCCCCGGGGCGCGGGGCCTATCTCGACCGGTGCACCACCGGCGGCGACTGCGCCTCCGGCGAGTGCCTCAGCCTGAGCAGCGGGGCGCGCTTCTGCACCCGGCGCTGCGTCGCGACCTCGGAGTGCGCCGACGGCTTCGTCTGCAACAGCCCCCCGGCGGGCGAGGCGGCGCGGTGTGTCCCCGACGACACCGGCACTGCCTGCGACGCGCGGACGGCGGTGCCCTGCGCGCGCTTCTGCGTGGGCAACCCCGTGGGCGGGGTGCAGGCCCACTGCACCCGCGAGTGCCGCACGGGGGCCGACTGCCCCGCGGGCTACGGCTGCCAGGACGCCGGCGGCGGACAGCGGGTGTGCATGTCCGCCGAGCAGCCCTGCTCGCGCGCCATCGACTGCACCTCCAACGTCTGCGTGGGCACCCCCGGGGGATTCCAGGGCTGCACGTCTCGCTGCGCCAGCGACAGCGATTGCCCCCGGCGCATGACCATCAACGTCCCGGGCCTCGGCGTCGTCGCGCTTCCGCCGTACCGCTGCCAGGTGGTCGCGGGCGAGCGCATCTGCGTGCCGCCCCTGGAGATCACCGGCGGAGACATCTCCGGGAGCAACGAGCTCGGCGCGTCGTGCGGGTCGGGGCCGTCGCCGCTCTGCCGCAGCGGCGTCTGCGACTCCGAGACCAACGTCTGCGTGCAGGGCTGCACCCCCACCGGCGGGTGCCCGAGCGGCTTCGCGTGCCGCCCGTGGGTCGACGGCACCGACATCTACCTGGTGTGCCGCCGCTCGGTGACGGGCAACGTCCCCATCGGCGGCACCTGCATGATCGGGGCGGATTGTGTCTCGGGGCTCTGCCAGGGCACGAGCCCGAGTCCGGGCTCGCCGGGCTACTGCACGCGCTTCTGCAACGACCGGCTGTGCCCGACCGGCATGCGCTGCAACCCCCTCGGGTCGTCCCTGGACGGCACGATGATCTCGCTCTGCCAGCCGTAGTCGCGCGCGGGGGCGCAGGTCAGGTCAGCGGACCTGGATCACGCCCGCCATGCCCGGCAGGTGGAACCTGCAGAAATAGGGGTAGAGCCCCGGTGCCGGGAAGGTGAAGGTCGCGCTCGAGCCGGTGTTGGTATTGGTGATGGGGTTCGGGGTCGTGCCGGCGGGGTCGCCCGTGACCGCGCCGACGACGAGGGGGTGGGCGCCGAACGAGCCCGTGAAGGTCACCGTCTGGCCCGCCGTGATGGTCATGCACCGCGGGTCGTAGGTGAAGCTGCTCCCGAAGGTGACGGTGCGCGTGCCCGCGCTGCGGTCGACGTACATCGCCGGGGCGCAGCCGTTGATCGTCACGATCGCCGTGCCCGCGTCCGTGCTCGCGCCGGTGTCCGTGCTCGCGCCGGTGTCCGTGCTCGCGCCGGTGTCCGTGCTCGCGCCGGTGTCGGTCTGCATCCCGGCATCGGTGCCCGTGCCGGTGTCGACCGCGCTGCCGGTGTCCGTGCTCGCGCCGGTGTCCGTGCTCGCGCCGGTGTCGACCGCGCTGCCGGCGTCGACCGCGCTGCCGGCGTCGACCGCGCTGCCGGTGTCGACGGGGTTGCCAGTGTCGGTGCCGGCGTCGGTGGTGACCGCCGGGTCGTCGCTGCAGCCCGCGACCATGCCTGCCAGAAGAAGTGCCGTTCCAAGAATGAAGTTCGTACGCATCGTTGATCTCTCCGGTGATCCGCGGGGCCTTCCCCGCGGGGCCGCGGAACCTATTACGGTTCGCCCTGCACGGGTCAGTCTTCGACGGAGAGCAACGGACCGTGGCCCTCGACGCCCTGGGCCATCACCCACGCGAGCGCGAGCTGCGAGGCGGTGCAGCCCTTGTCGTGGGCGATGTCGGTGATGCGCGCGACGAGGTCGAGGTTCTTCTGGAAGCTGGGCCATGCGTCGAAGCTCGCGCAGACCTCACCCCCGCTGCCGCGCGCCCCTCTCCATGAATGGCTACGCATTAGCCAGAAGGGTCGCGAGATGTAGGCACCGCGATCATGGCTCGGTAC
>CAIOSS010000779.1 GCA_903860995.1 uncultured delta proteobacterium
CCACACCGCCGCGGCCGCCGATGGCGAGGCCGCCCGCCGCGCCGGGCGAGCCCGAGAGACCGCCGGTGCCCGCGGGGCCGCCGCTCGGCGAGCTCACGGAGTACACGTCTCCGCTCGACCCCGAGGTCGGGGAGCCGGTCATCCCGCCGCCCGCGCCGGACGCGTTGTCGATGCAGTCGCCGTGCTCCCCGCCGGTGCCGCCCGAGAGGTCGATGGTGCCCGAGACGGTCACCCCGCCGGTCGCGCGCAGGTCGAGCACCCCGGAGCCGCCCGCCGTCGCCGTCACCACCACCCCCGCCGGGATGATGATCGTCGTGAAGTTGTGCACCCCCGGCGAAAGCGCCGTGTTGGTCACCGGCGCGAAGGCGCCCTCCGCCCCCGTCGACGGGAAGCGCGTGCACACGCCCCCCTGGCAGGTCTGCCCCGCGGCGCACACCGGCCCGCAGCCCCCGCCGCAGGTGGCGCGGGTGTCGACCTCGCAGCCGTCGGCCGCGTTGGCATTGCAGTCCGCGAAGTTGGGCAGGCACGCCACGAGCGAGACCGGCCCGCCACGCAGGCGCCCACCCCGTTGGCGTAGGTGCACGCCGTCCCGCACGCGCCGCAGTTGGCCGTGTCGGTCTGCGTGTCACGGCACACCCCCGAGCAGTTGGTGAGCCCGGCGCCGCACGACACCACGCAGGCCCCCGCGCTGCACACCTGCCCCGACGGACACTGCCGCACGCAGGCCCCGCAGTTCGCGGTGTCGGTGTTGAGGTCGCGGCACACGCCCGAGCAGTTGGTGAGCCCGGCGCTGCACGACACCACGCAGCCGCCCCCGCTGCACACCTGCCCCGCCGGGCACACCCGGCCGCAGAGGCCGCAGTGGTTGCGGTCGTTGACGAGGTCGCGGCACACGCCCGAGCACGCCGTCTGGCCCGTCTGGCAGCTCACCACGCACACGCCCGCGGTGCACACCGTGCCCGCCGCGCAGGCGTTGCCGCAGCGGCCGCAGTGGGCGTTGTCGGTCAGGGTGTCGCGGCACACGCCCGAGCACGCCGTCTGGGACGGCGGGCAGGAGAGGATGCAGACGCCCGCGGTGCACAGCGTGCCGGCGGCGCAGACCGTCCCGCAGCGGCCGCAGTGGTTGTTGTCCGTCTGCGTGTCGCGGCACGAGCCCGAGCACTCCACCTGCCCCGGCGGGCAGGTGACCACGCACGCGCCCGCCGTGCAGATGCGCCCCGAGGCGCAGACCGTGCCGCACCCGCCGCAGTTGGACGTGTCCGAGCCGAGGTCGCGGCACGAGCCCGAGCAGTTGGTGAGCCCCGCCGCGCACGAGACCGCGCAGGCCCCGGCGACGCAGAGCTGGCCCGCCGCGCAGGCACGCCCGCAGGCGCCGCAGTGGGCCGGGTCGGTGAGGAGGTCGCGGCAGGTGCCGGTGCAGTTGGTCTGCCCCGCCTGGCACGACACGCCGCACGAGCCCGACGCGCACACCTGCCCCGACGGGCACAGGTTGCTGCACCGGCCGCAGTGGGCGTTGTCCGAGGAGAGGTCGCGGCAGACGCCGCCGCACTCCACCGAGCCGCCGGGGCAGCTCACCACGCACGCGCCCGCCACGCAGCGGTTGCCCGCCGGGCACGCCCGGGCGCAGGCGCCACAGTTGTTCACGTCCGTCGAGAGGTCCCGGCAGACGCCCATGCAGTCGGTGGTGCCTCCGCCGCACGACACCACGCACGCGCCGCGCGAGCAGAGCTGCCCCGCCGCGCAGGCCACGCCGCAGGCGCCGCAGTTGTTCACGTCGGTCTGCGTGTCACGGCAGGTGCCGTCGCAGTTGGCGAGGCCCGCGGCGCACGACACCACGCACAGGCCCGCGGAGCACACCTGCCCCGCGGCGCAGCGCAGCCCGCAGCGCCCGCAGTGGCCCGTGTCCGTGGCGAGGTCGCGGCACACCCCGTCGCAGTTGCTGAGCGGCGCGCCGCAGGACACCCGGCACGCCCCGCCGGAGCACACCTGCCCCGCCGGACACACCGTCCCGCACGCGCCGCAGTTGTTGAGGTCCGTGGTCGTGTCGCGGCACACGCCGCCGCAGTTGGTGGTGCCCGACGCGCAGCTCACCATGCACGACCCGCTCGCGCACACCGTCCCGGCCGGGCAGGCCGTCCCGCACGCCCCGCAGTGGTTGAGGTCGGTGTCCGTGTCGCGGCACACGCCGCCGCAGTTGGTGAGCCCGGCCGCGCACGACACCCGGCACATGCCCATCGAGCACACCTGGCCGGCGGCGCACGATCGGCCGCACGCGCCGCAGTGGCTGTTGTCGGTCTGCGTGTCGCGGCACACCCCCGAGCAGTTGGTGAGCCCGCCGCCGCAGGTCACCACGCACGCGCCGCGGGAGCAGAGCTGACCCGCCGGGCACACCGTGCCGCACGCGCCGCAGTGGACGTTGTCGCTCTGGAGATCGCGGCAGACGCCGTCGCAGTTGTCGAGCCCGGCGCCGCACGAGACGACGCAGCCGCCCATCGAGCAGACCTGCCCCGCGGGGCACGACCGCCCGCAGGCGCCGCAGTGGTTGAGGTCGGTGTTGAGGTCGCGGCAGGTGCCCGTGCAGTTACTCAGCCCCGATCCGCAGGTGACCTCGCAGCGCCCGCGAGAGCAGAGCTGACCGGCCGGGCACGCCGTGCCGCACGCGCCGCAGTGGGCGTTGTCGGTCTGCGTGTCGCGGCAGGCGCCCGAGCAGTTGGTCAGCCCGGAGCCGCACGACACCAGGCACGCGCCGTCCTCGCAGCTCTCCCCGGTGGCGCAGCGCACCCCGCACGCGCCGCAGTGGGTGCGGTCGCTCGCGAGGTCGCGGCAGGCGCCCGAGCAGTCGGTGAACCCGACGCCGCAGGTGGTGCTGCAGCGCCCGCGCAGGCACACCTGCCCGAAGGTGCACGCCGTGCCGCAGGCCCCGCAGTTGCGCGGGTCGGCCGTGACGTCGGTGCACACCTCGGGCTCCACGGGCGCGCCGCCGCTGTCGCCCGCGTCGGCCACGCCGGCGTCCCCCGCCGCGCGCACGGGGCACGCCTGGAGCAGCTCCGCGCAGCTCAGACGGCAGCGCCCGGCGGCGCACGCGTAGCCGTCGGGGCACGCCGACCCGCAGGCGCCGCAGTTGGACCGGTCGCTCATCAGCTCGGCGCAGTAGCGCAGGCTCCCGCCGTCGGCCGCCGCGGGGCGGGTGCACTCCGTCGTCCCGCTGCCGCACATGAACGTGCACATCCCGCCCGAGCAGACCTCGTCCCGGCCGCAGGCGCGCCCGCACTCGCCGCAGTTGCGCGAGTCGGTCTGCACCCGCGCGCAGGTGCTCCCGGCGTCGCCGGCGCTGCACAGCCGCTCGTCGCGGGCGCAGTTCGGCACGCAGCCGCCGTTCTGGCAGACCTCCCCGGCGCCGCAGCGCCGGCCGCACGCCCCGCAGTGGGCCTCGTCGGCCTGGGTGCTCACGCAGCGATCGACGCAGTAGGTCTGCCCCGCGCCGCACGAGGCGTCGGGTGCGTCCATGGGGCCCGCGTCGACGGCCCCCGCGTCGGCGGCCCCCGAGTCGGCAGGACCGCCGACGACCGAGAGCCCGGTACAGCCCCCGAGCACGGCGAACTGGAGCGCCACGACGAAGAGCCAGCGGCAGGAGAGTGAAGCAGGGTTGCCCATCGCCCGATGGCAACGCGTCCACCCCCCCGGCGTCAATGGTCTGCCGCAGGGACGATCAGTCAGCCACCAGGGGCCAGTGGAACCACGCCCCGAAGACCTCCCCCCGCAGCGTGGCGCCGACGTAGCCCCCGTCGACGCAGTCGTCGGGCTCGTCGAGTCCGTAGGCGTTGCCCACCATGTCCGCGCAGATGCGCAGCCCGAGGCCCGACCCGGTGGTCGAGTAGCCCCCGACGAAGAGCCCGCCGAGGTCGTCGCCGAAGCGCCCTCGCAGCGCCTCGGCCTCGGTCCGCCCCACCCGGTTGGCGACCCCCACCCGCAGGCTCGCGGGCGACTCCGCGGGCACCGCCGAGAGCACCACGTGCACGGCCCCGTCGCGCGCGTGCCGCAGCGCGTTGTTGATCAGGTTGTAGAGCACCCGGTCGAGGGCCGTGAACTCGATGCAGCTCTCGCAGACGCAGCCGTCGAAGGCCTGGTCGAGACGCACGCGCCCCTCCCGCACCCCGGCCTCCCCCGCCACGGGCACCCTCGCCCCGGACCACTTCTCCACCAGCAGCTGCACGTCGTGCCGCTTGAGCGACCGGTCGCGGTCGCGCCGCGCGTCGTCGAGCTCGAGCAGCGCCCCCCGCATGATCTTCCGGTGGTCGCGCACCCGGAAGTGCACCCGCAAGAGGTCTTCCGGCCGGCTCCTCCCGGCCTCGACGGACTGCAACATCATCAGGAGCCCGGAGAGGGGCCCGCCGCGCACGTCGTGGGCCACCTTCGCCAGCAGCCCGTCCGCCGCAAGCGCCGCCGTCGCCCGACCGAAGCCCTGCATCGCCCTCACCTGGTCCCCCACCGGGTGCGCCGCCAGGTGCGATTGCAGCTGCTGCGCGCGCGCGACCGGGTGTTCCCCCAGCGCCCCGGCGAGGGCCTCGATGGCATACAGCCACTCGTAAAGACCCCGCGCGAGGCGCTGATCTTCCGGGGCCATGGTCGACAGCGGCGCGGTGAGGGCCTCGCCCCGGAAGCGATCGACCCGGTGGTTGACCACATCCGAGGGCACCCGCCCGGCGAGCAGACCGTCGTCCCAGATCGGTGACAGCACTTCACGTTCTTCCATCACGTCATCTGTCTCCAGCGGGCGCACTCTATCCTCGCGCCAGTCCCGTTGAAGCGCCGTCCCCCATTTCGTGACCCAAGGATCCCCCCGCGGTCCCGATCGGAGCTTGTCATGGTCGCTTCCCGTCGCCCGCGCCTGACCCCCGCCCGCGCGCTCCCCGTGGCGCCCGGTCCCCCGCCAGTGCCCACCGACGCGCTCGTGCGCGCCGCCCGGGAGGGGCACCCCCGCGCCTTCCAGGAGCTCGTCCGTCGCTTCCGGCCCCGCATCCGGGCCCTGGCGCTGCACCTCACGGCCAACCACTCCGACGCCGACGACGTCACCCAGGACGTCTTTCTCCGCGCCTGGGAGCAGCTCCGCACCTTCGAGGGCCGCAGCGCCTTCTTCACGTGGCTCTACCGCATCGCCGTCAACCGCGCCCTCCAGGTGCGCGCCCGGGCCGCCAGCCGCCCGATGATCGACCCCGACGACCCCCGGGTCACCCTCGCCGTGGCCGCCGACAGCGCCCTGCACCCCCACCACGCCATCGAGCTCCGCGAGCGCTACGGCCAGCTCCTGTGGGCCTTCGACCAGCTCTCGCCGCTGCTGCGCACCACCGTCGCGCTCACCACCCTCCAGGGATTGAGCCACCCCGAGGCCGCCGCGGTGCTCAACTGCCCCGAGGGAACCATCGCCTGGCGCATGCACGAAGCCCGCGCGAAGCTGCGCGACGCCCTGGCCCGCTGCAACGCCTCCGCCCTCGACGCCGTCGAGGCCCCGCGCCGCCGGGCCCGCGGCGAGAAGCCCGACCGCGACCCCACCACCCTCTCCCTGGCCTGGGCGCTCGCCGCGGCCTTCCAGGGCTGAAGCATCACCCCACTCGTGGGGGCGGGGCCGGAGGTGGGGGCTCGCGTACCAATCCCACTCGACCACCGCGCTAGAGCGGTGGCCCGATGGGTCGGGTACACACCTTCGTGAGACCTCACCCCCAGCCCC
>CAIOSS010000780.1 GCA_903860995.1 uncultured delta proteobacterium
GCACACCCTCGCAGGTCTGCGTGCCCCACACGCAGACGCCGCGACCCGCGGCCGCCAGGGGGCCGAGGTAGCAGCGCTGGGTGCGGCCCGCCACACAGAGGCAGTTGTCGTCCACCAGGCCGTTGCGGTCGTCGTCGAGCCCGTTGCCGCAGATGTCGGGGTTTTCGGGGGTCGGGCCGCCGTCGCCGAAGCTGTCGAGGTCGAAGCCGTCGAGGTCGAAGCCGTCGAAGGCTGGGATCGGGCCCGCGTCGAAGTCCGGTCGCGGACCGGCGTCGAAGTCGCTCCACCCGTCCTGGTCGGCCGGATTGCTGCCGTCGCCGTTCAGGGCCGCGTCGCCGCGCGCGCCGTCGGCGCGTCCGTTGTTGCCATTGGGGGCCGCGTCCCCGAGGTCGTTCGGATCGGGGCCGACCACCGTCGAGTCGCCGCTCGAACATCCCGCCACTGGGAGCGCCAGCGCCATCGCGAAGACAAGGACCTTGGAACGCATGATGAGCCTCCAGCCGTTGCAAGGGGTCCCACCAGCGAACGGACCTCTGCCTCGGCGCGCCCCGACTCTACACCCCGCACGGCGACTCCCTGCAACGCCCTCCGGGACTGATTTCTCCGCAGCGCAGTGGGGGTTTTGTGACCACTGTCGGGCATCGCCTCCGCGGCGCTCCGGCTCGTCGGGTTGGTGTACCCTCCGATGCCTTCAGGGAGGCACAGCATCGCCATGGCCGACACCGTGTTCAGCAAGATTCTCCGGGGAGAGATCCCCTGCCACAAGGTGTACGAGGACGACCTCGTGCTCGCCTTCCTCGACGTCGGGCCGCTCAGCCGGGGGCACACCCTGGTCATCCCGAAGGAGCCCGCCGCGACCCTCGACGCGCTCTCCGACGAGTCCGCCGCTGCCATCGGTCGCGCGCTCCCGCGGCTCTGCCGCGCGGTGAAGTCGGCCACCGGCTGCGAGGACTACAACGTCCTCCAGAACAACGGCGCGCTCGCGCACCAGGCCGTCTTCCACGTGCACTTCCACATCATCCCGCGCCCTGATCCCGAGCAGGGTCTCGGCGTGCGCTGGCGCCCGGCGTCGAGCTTCGATCACGCCGACGGCGCGGCCCTCGCGCGCGCCATCGCCGCGGCGATCTGATCGTCCCCGATCCACACATCCTCCTCACGACAACCCTCGAAGTCCTCGAGCGAAACGAGAATCCCATGAGCGATCGGCCCAACCTACCCCCCGACTGGCAGGCCGCGCTCGGCGCGGAGCTCGACAAGGACTCCTTCAAGAGCCTCATGGACTTCGTCGCGAAGGAGCGCGCCGAGGCCCAGGTGTTCCCGCCTGCGGAGGAGGTCTTCTCGGCGTTTTCGCACTCGCCCTTCAACGACACCAAGGTCGTCCTCATCGGGCAGGACCCCTATCACGACGTCGGCCAGGCCCACGGGCTGTGCTTCTCCGTGAAGCCGGGCGTCCCGACGCCGCCCTCGCTGGTCAACATGTACAAGGAGCTGAAATCCGACCTCGGCTGCGCCATCCCCAACAATGGCTACCTCGTGCCGTGGGCGAAGCAGGGGATGCTCATGCTCAACGCCGTGATGACCGTGCGCGCCCACACCCCCAACTCCCACAAAGATCACGGCTGGGAGCAGTTCACCGACGCCGCGATCAAGGCCATCTCCGCGCGCCCGAAGCCCGCGGTGTTCCTCCTGTGGGGCAATTACGCCAAGAAGAAGGCGAAGCTCGTCGACACGAAGCGCCACGTCGTCATCGAGGGCGCGCACCCGTCGCCCCTCTCGGTGAAGCTCTTCATGGGCTCCAAGCCCTTCTCCAAGGTCAACGCCGCGCTCGCGCATCTCGGCGAGAAGCCCATCGACTGGCAGATCCCGAACATCTGAGCCCACCGTCGCGCTTGCCCGCGGCGCACATCGGCATGAACAATCGCCCCCGTGCACCCCAGCGCCCGCGCCTCGTCCCTGGTCGCCCCGATCATCCTCCTTGCGGGCGCGCTCGCGGGCTGTGACGACGCCCCCGCCACCTCCGACGCGGGCGTCTCCCCGGCCACCGATGTGCCCGCTGCCGACCTGCCCGTCACCGACGTGCCGCGCCCGGACGCCGCGCCGGTCGATGTGCCCGCCGTCGATGTCCCGGCTGCCGCCTGCGAGGGCGCCGTCGTGGCGCGCCCCGGGACCACCAGCGAGCTGGTCGACGGCGCCGATCGCGCGACGGTCACCATGGACGATCCCGGGGCCTGCCTGCGCCGCTATGAGCTCCGTACGACCGCGGCGCTCCGCGACGGGGAGCCCGGCAACCCCCGGACGGTGCGCGAGCGCGACGGCTGGCCCACGCTGCGCAGCGGGCACGACCTCTTCGACGCGCTGTACGCCCTCGCGGTCGAGGAGATGCGCGAGAACTCCGTCGAGGCCATCCGGGACGGGTCGTTCAACAACGGCAACCCCATCGACTGCCCCGTCGGCGGATGCTTCGAGACGGGCCGGCTCTGGAACTACGTCTGGACCCGCGACACGGCCTACGCCGTCGACCTCGCGCTCGGCGCCATGGACCCGCTGCGCGCCCGCAACTCGCTCCTGTTCAAGCTCTCCGCGCGGCGCACCGGGGGCGATCCGCAGATCGTTCAGGATACTGGAACCGGCGGCAGCTACCCCGTCTCCAGCGATCGCGTCGTGTGGGCCCTCGGGGCCGCCGAGCTCCTGAAGCACCTCAGTGGGGCCGATCGCACGAGCTTCGTCGACGCCGCGTACCCCGCGATGCTCAACACCGCCGAGCACGACCGCCGCGTGGTCTTCGATGCGCGCGACGGCCTGTACCGCGGTGAGCAGTCCTTCCTCGACTGGCGCGAGCAGTCCTACGCCGCATGGACCGCGACGGACCCGGTGCACATCGCGATGTCCCGCTCGCTCAGCACCAACGTGCTTCACTTCTCGCTGCTCGACACCGTGGCCACGCTGGCCGTCGAGCGCGGCGACACCGCCGCCGCCGCGCGGTACCGGGCGTGGGCCGACGCCCTCAAGCTCGCCATCCAGCGCCGCTTCTGGCTCGCCGACGACGGGCAGTTCAGCGCCTTCACCAGCACCGAGCTCGACCCGTCCCCCGTGCGCCGCTGGGACGCCCTCGGCTCGGCCCTCGCCGTGCTCACGGGGGTCGCCACCGAGGCGCAGGCCCGGGAGGCCGTCGCGCGATACCCCCACGCGGGCCGCGGGCTCCCGGTGATCTGGCCCCAGCAGCAGTTCACCGCGATCTATCACAACCGCGCGTCGTGGCCCTTCGTCACGGCCTACTGGCTGCGGGCGGCGCGCCAGGTGCGCAACGACGCCAGCGTCGACTGGAACGTCGACGCCATGGTGCGCGGCGCCGCGCTCAACCTGTCCAACATGGAGAACCTGGAGTTCGCCAGCGGCCGTCCCCGCGTCGAGGACGGGATGTACTCCGGCCCGGTGGTCAACTCGCAGCGACAGCTCTGGAGCGTCGCGGGCTACCTCTCGATGGTCCACGACGTGGTGTTCGGCGTGGAGACCTCCGCCCAGGGCCTCCGCCTCCGGCCGTACATCACCCGCGCGATGCGCCACGCGTGGTTCGGCCGCGCCGACCGCATCGTCCTTCGCGGCTTCGTCTTCCGCGGGCGCCGCCTCGACCTCCGCGTGTCGCTCCCTGCGCCCACCGCCGACCGCGCGGGCGCCTACGCCGTCGGCGCCGTACGCGTGAACGGCCGCGACGTCGGCGACGCCTTCGTCGACCCCGCCACGCTGCCCGAGCGCTCCACCGTCGATGTCGAGCTGCGCGACGCGCCCGAGGCCCGCGCCACCGTGCGCAGCCTCCCCGATGCCAGCGACTGGCGCCAGGTCTTCGGCCCCCGCACGCCCCGCATCGCCGCGCTCACGGCGGCGGCCGAGCCCGGGCGCGTCCAGCTCCGCGTCGACCTCGCGGGCGAGGAGCGCGGCGCCGTCGACGTGGTGATCCTCCGCGACGGCCAGCGCGTCGCGACGCTCGGCCCGAGCGACGGCGACACGTGGACCGACCCGCTCGCCGACGGCCAGGCGGTGACCCACTGCTACAGCCTGGAGGTCGTGTTCCGCGGGTCGGGCAACGCCTCGCAGCACGCCGCGCCGCAGTGCTGGTGGGGCACCGGCGCGGCGCGGGTGACGGAGCTCGACGCCACGCGCTTCGTAGCCACCGGCGGCCGCCTCGTCTCCGGTCACGGCCGGATGCACTACGAGAACTGGGGCGACCCCGGGCACCGCCTGGAGGTCACCGCGCTCCGGGTCGCGCAGTCGGGCGCGTACCTGCTCCAGGTGACCGCGGGCAACGGCGCGGGCGGCACCACCACGGGCATCACCTGCGG
The DNA here is from genome assembly GCA_903860995.1 of uncultured delta proteobacterium. Classification (GTDB taxonomy): domain Bacteria; phylum Myxococcota_A; class Polyangia; order Polyangiales; genus SCUS01. The sequence continues at coordinate 4,338 of CAIOSS010000780.1, forward strand.
CGTGAAGCGCGTGCAGGTGATCGAGGTCGCGGGCGGTCGCACCGTCGCCGACGGCTATGTCGTGATGCCCCAGCTCGGCGCGTGGGACCAGTGGCGCGACTCCTCCTTCGTGCGCGCCTCACTCGAGGCGGGCCGGGACTACCGCGTGGTCATCGGCAACGACGACACGTCCGTGAACATGTCTGCCTTCGAGCACTTCACCCGGTACACCGGGGGCATGGGGGGCGCTGGCGGTGCCTTCTTCCGCGTGAACATCGCGGCGTTGAAGGTGCTCTACCTCGGTCCGGCGACCCCGTGAGCGGACCTCGATCAGGCCGCCTTGGCGGTGGCGGTGCGCAGCGTGAGCAGCTCGCGGAAGCGCGTCGGGTTGCACGAGCGCATCATCACGAGCTCGCGGCCGAAGCGCTTGGAGGCGTTGCGCGCCACCATCACCGCCGTATGGCTGTTGACGTCCGTGGTCACGAGCACGAGGTCGGAGCGCTCGATCTGGCGCTCCATCACCTCGACCCCGCGACCGTTCATGTGACCACCGTGGAAATCGAGCTCGTGGCCGAGGGAGTGCGCGATCTTCGCGAGCGCGCGCTCGTTGCGTTCAACCCCGCCGATGAGTGTGATGCGCATTGGGGACTCCGCTTCTGTTCAGCCGGGTCATCCGGCCCTTCATCTCCTCGAACGCGCCAACCCTGGAACGCTATTCCAATCGATGTGCGTCGAGGTCGATCGGGACCTTCCTTCGGTCTGATAGACTAACTTCTAGTATTGTGAACACGGAAGCGCAAGGGCCGACCCGAACGATTCGGACCCGCGAAACCACAGCGAAGGGGCTGCGATGAACTCTTGGATGCTCTCCGCGCTCGGGGGTCTCGCCATCGGGGCGACAACGATGACGGGCTGCGCCCCGCGCGCGACGACCCCACTCGACGCGGCCGCGCCCGTGGACGTCATCGACCGCCGCGACGTCCTTGACGCAAGCGATGCGACGGACCTTCGGGATGCCGCGGATGTCCGCGATGGCGCCGATGTCCGCGATGGCGCCGACGTGGCGGATGTGGTCGATGCGCCCGACGGGGGAGGGACCCCCGACGTCCCCTGGGGCCTCGATGAGCGACCCGTGAACCGCACCTGCGTGGCCTTCCCTGCGCCCGTCGCCGGGGCCGTGCGGGCGGTGCAGGCCTTCCGGGTGGGCTCGCCGCTGGTGACCAACATGGTTCAGCGACCGGGCGACAACACCCGCTGGTACCTGACCCGCTCGTCCGGGACGATCTACCGGATCGAGAACTCGGCCACGAGCACCACCCTCGACACCGTGCTCGACCTCGGCACCCGCCTGACCCACGGTGGCGAGTCGGGCCTGCTCGGGATGGCGTTCCACCCCCGCTTCGCGGCCAACGGGCTGGTGTACCTCTCGTACACGCGGCCGCTGCGCGCTGGAGAGACGGGCATCTTCGTGTCGCGCATCTCCCGCATGCGCTCCCGCGACGGCGGCGACACCCTCGACCCGGCCACCGAGGAGGTCGTGCTGGAGGTGGCGCAGCCCTTCAACAACCACAACGGCGGAAAGATCGCCTTCGGGCCCGACGGATATCTCTACATCGCCTTTGGCGACGGCGGGGCGGGCGGCGATCCACTGCGGTACGGGCAGAACCTCAATACCCTGCTGGGTAAGTTCCTGCGCATCGACGTCGACCGCACGGAGGCGTCGCGGCTCTACGCGATCCCCGCGGACAACCCCTACGCGACCGGCGGCGGGCGCCCGGAGATCTGGGCGAGCGGCCTGCGCAACCCGTGGGGCTGGAGCTTCGACCGCGCCACCGGCGAGATGTGGGCCGGCGACGTCGGCCAGGCCGCCTTCGAGGAGGTCGACATCATCCGCCGCGGCGGCGACTACGGCTGGAGCACCCTGGAGGGCTTTCAGTGCTTCCGCGAGCCCGGCTGCTCCAGCGCGGGCACGGTGCTCCCGGTGCTGGTGTACCCGCGCGGCGACGGCATCTCGATCATCGGCGGCTTCGTCTACCGCGGGCGCGCCATGCCCTGGCTGGTCGGTCGCTTCATCTTCGGCGACTACGGCTCCGGGCGGGTCTGGGCCGTCGCCTACGACCGCACCGGCCAGGCCATCAAGGAGACGCTCGTCGAGACCGGGCAGAACCTCTACAGCCTGGGGCAGGATCAGGACGGCGAGGTCTACGTGATCCCCACGGCCGGTGGGATCCTGAAGCTCATGCCGGGCACCGTCGCCCCCGTCGACCGCGTCCCGCGCACCCTCCGCGAGACCGGCTGCGTCGATCCGGCGGACCCGCTGCGCCCGGCGGCCGGGCTCATTCCCTACGCCCCC
>CAIOSS010000781.1 GCA_903860995.1 uncultured delta proteobacterium
AGCTCGGCGCGATCACCCCCGGGCGACCCGACGGGCCCCCCCTCGAAGGAGCCACCGAGCGGCGTGGACGGTCCCGCAGGCGCCAGGGTCGCGCGCAGCGCAGCGAGCGTCGTGCCGTCCGTCGGATCGCGCGCGTCGGGCACCAGCGCCAGCAGCGGATCGAGCGCGAAGGTTCGCTCCCGCAGGCCCCGGTGCGGCACCGCGAGCGAGTCGGCGTCGCAGCGCATCGAGGCGTGCCAGAGCAGGTCGAGGTCGAGCGTGCGGGAGCCCCAGCGCTCGCGGCGCTCGCGCCCGAGGGAGCGCTCGATGCCGAGGCAGAGCGCGAGCGCGTCGGAGAGGCTGCCGTCGAACTCGAGCGCGAAGGCGGTGTTGAGGTAGTCGGGCTGCGGCGGACCCATCGGGGCGGTCTCCCAGACCGGCGCGACGCGGATGGATTCGACCCCGAAGCGATGTGCCACGAGGTCGCGCGCGGCGCGCAGGATCGACCGCCGCCCGCCGAGGTTGGTGCCCGCGCCGATCACCAGGGTGGAGTCGTTCATCGCCGCGAATCTACCGGTCGCGGCGACCGCGGGCACGATCGCTTGACCGGAGCGACGGGGGGGTGTGGGAATGCGCGGCATGAAGAAGGTTCTGATCACCGGGGGAGCGGGGTTCATCGGGCATCACGTCGCGACGGCGTGGCGGCGGGAGGGGGCGCACGTGGTCGTGCTCGACAGCCTGCGCACGGGCAAGCGGGAGAACGTCGCCCGCATCCCCGACGACGGGGGGCTCACGTTCATCGAGGGCAGCATCACCGACCTGGCGACGGTGCGGCGCGCCATGGAGGGCTGCTCGGTGGTGCACCACCTCGCGGCGCAGGTGAGCGTCCCGGAGTCGATGGAGCGCCCGCTGGAGTGCGTCGAGATCAACGTGCACGGCACGCTCAACGTGCTCGACGCGGCCAGGGCTGCGGGCGTCTCGCGGGTGGTCTTCTCCAGCAGCGCGGCGGTGTACGGCGACGATCCGCGGAGCCCCAAGACCGAGGACATGACCCCGGCGCCGAAGTCCCCCTACGGCATCACCAAGCTCGACGGAGAGTATTACCTGAAGATGTATGCCGAAGCGCGCGGCGTGCCGACGGTGAGCCTGCGCTACTTCAACGTCTTCGGCCCGCAGCAGGACCCGAAGAGCGTCTACGCCGCGGCGGTGCCGATCTTCATCGAGCGGGCCCTGCAGGGCGCGGAGATCAGGATTTTTGGGGACGGCGAGCAGACGCGGGACTTCGTGTACGTGGGCGACGTGGTTGCGGCCAACCTCCTGGCGGCTACCTCCGAAGGGGCGGGCCGCGGCGAGGTGTTCAACGTCGCGCAGGGTGGGCGCATCACCATCAACGAGCTGGCGCAGACCATCGTGCGCGTCACCGGCAGTGCGTCGACGATCGTCCACGCGCCCGAGCGGGCAGGGGACATCCGGCACAGCCAGGCCTCCATCGGGCGCATCGTCGAGGGTCTCGGCTTCGCGCCGAAGACCTCACTGGAGCAGGGGCTCCGCGCGTGTCTGGCCCCCCGGTGAGCGGAGCGTCGGGCGGGTGGGGAAGGCTCCCGCGGGCCGTCGCCGCTCGCGCCGGCGGGCAACCTGCGGCATGATCGGCTTGATAATGCATCGCGCGCTGACATCCCGGCCGGAGGGGCCGTACCGATCGCCGGGGCGCGCGCTCGCGTCGTGCGCGGCGGGTCCGGCGGGCTGGGTGGTGTTCCTCATCGACGCCTGCGTGGTGCTGGCCATCGCGGGCGCGGTGGTGATGGTCCCGCGCTGGCCGGCGCTGGTCGACGTGGCCGCGCGGCGGTTCCTGGGGTTCTGATGGCTCGGCGCATCGTGGTCGGAATGAGCGGCGGGGTCGACTCGTCTGCGGCGGCGGCGATGCTGCACCGCGACGGCTGGGAGGTCATCGGGGTCACGCTCCACCTCTGGGACTACGTCCGGGAAGGTCACGCGGGCCGATGCTGCTCCCCGGAAGACCAGTACGACGCCGCCCGCGTCTGCGCTTCGCTGGGCGTGGCGCACTACACCTTCGACCGGCGGGAGCTCTTCCGCGAGAAGGTCGTCGACCGCTTCGTCGAGGACTACGCCGCCGGCCGTACGCCGAGCCCGTGCGTGCGCTGCAACGAGTCGGTGAAGCTCGGGCCGCTATGGGAGATCGCCGAGCGCTTGGGGGCCGAGGCCGTCGCGACGGGGCACTACGCGCGGGTCGCGACCGACGGGGAGGGCATCGACCTGCGCGCCGCCGCCGACGCCACGAAGGATCAGTCGTACTTCCTCTGGGCCGCACCGCTCGACGCGCTGCGCCGGCTGCACCTCCCGCTCGGCGGGATGACCAAGCCCGAGGTGCGCGCCGTAGCGGCCGCCGCAGGGCTCGTCAACGCCGCCAAGCCGGAGTCGGTCGACCTGTGCTTCCTGGAGGGCCAGGCGTACCCGGCCTTCATGGCCCGGCAGGGCGGCGTGAATACCCGACCCGGTAACATCGAGACCACGGACGGGGCGGTGGTGGGCCAGCACGACGGCGTGCACGCGTTCACGCCGGGCCAGCGGCGGGGCCTCGGCGCCGGGGGCAGACCTCGCTACGTGCTCAAGATCGTGCCCGAGCGCGCGGCCGTGGTCGTGGCCGACGACGCCGAGGCGCGCGCCGAGGGCGCGACCCTCGAAGGCTTCCGTTGGCTCTGCGACGCGCGACCCGGCCGGGTGCGCGCGCGCATCCGTTACCGCCACCAGGGGGTCGGCGCGACCCTCGAGGAGACCGCCGGCGGCGGTGCGCGGCTGCG
>CAIOSS010000782.1 GCA_903860995.1 uncultured delta proteobacterium
GGGGCCGACGCGGCGGCGGGCGTCGGGGCCGCGGCGGCCGCAGGGACCGGCGTAGCGGTCTGCGCGACCGCCGTGCTCGTCGCCGAGAATCCCGCGAGCAGCGCGGCGGCCTGAACCAACTTCCTCATCGACATCACTCGAGCTCTCCCAGAGGTGATCGGGTTCGACCACCAGACCATTGAGGGTTGCGGACATCACCCGCCCGCGACCGCCTTGTCAACAGCGGTCTCCGAACGTCTGGGCTGGGGTGCATCAAGAAACAGACCGCGATGAAACCCTGCGGGCGGATGCTCGGACGATCCACGCCGTCAGCTTGCTAACGGCGACTCCGCTAGCGACCGTCACCGACCCGACCAGGATCATACCCGACCAGGTAAACGGTCAGCCGTCGCCGCTGCGATCGTTGGGAGGGATCTTGCCGCCGAGGTACATGAGGCCGCCGACCAGGAGGACGACGACCAGCAGGGCGAGGAGCTTGGGCCAGAGCATCGGAGGGGGTGTTTCGCGGCCGCGATCAGGTGGAGGAGCGGGCCTTGAGGACGAGGAGCTGGAAGCCCGCGAAGCCCGATTGGCCGCAGGTGTAGAGCACCTCGAAGACGGTACGCGAGGGGATGCCGTGGTCGGCGATGATGGCGATCTCACCGCGGAAGGGCTGGCCCGCGCGCTCGGCCATGGTGCGCGCGACCTGCACCTGGTCGCGCATCGACTCGGCGAGGGGGTTGATCATCAGGCCCGTGCCGCCGCCGCGCTTCTGCGACGGGTCGACGTAGCCGTTGCGGAGCGAGGTGATGAAGCGCCCGTTCACGGTGATGGAGACGCGGGAGACGATCACCTGCAGCGCCTGTGACGGCGAGGTGTTGACCGTCGAGTGGGGCAGTCGGAGGTCGTCGCTCTGAGGCACGTTGGCCGGCGACGACGAGAGCGACTTCAGGAGGAACACCAGGATGATGGTCATCATGTCCATCATCGCGACGATGTTGAGCTCCTCGGCGACGTGCTCCTGTTGGCGACGGCGGGTCTTCCGGGAGATCTCCCGCTTGACCTGGAGGATGCCCGCCTTGGGGTGGACGACGTCGGCTTTGTCGGTCATCGCTCAGTTCCTCAGGACGCCGAGGGTGACCTCGGGGAAGAGGCAGTCCGCGTTGGTGTAGTTGCCCGGACCGCCGTTCTCGGGCATGCGGCAGGCGTCGGCGCGCGACTCGCGCACGGCGTCGACCGTCTTCACCAGCACGCCGTAGGGGATGTCGCCGTTGGGCGACACGTTGATGGAGTGGTCGTCCTCGACCTCGGTCGCCCACTGCACCCGGATGGCCTGCATGCACCGGGTGAGCTCGGCGAAGTCGTGCATGCTGCCGTCGGCGTCGGGCGTCGCGCGATTGGGCACCGTGAGCGAGGCCTGTCCCACGGTGCGGCAGCCCGGCATGAGGAACCCGCCGCCGGCGCCGACGATGAAGCCGTTGGGGGCGACCTTCACCGTGATGTTGAGGCGCTGCCGGGTGTCGGGCTGGGTGTTGGACCGTGGGCCGCTCGAGGGAGCGGGCACGGGAATGGTTGCGGTGAAGATCGTCGCGACGCTGGCCAGGATGAAGATCAGGACGTTCATGATGATGTCGAGGAACGGCACGATGTTCAGCTCGCCACCACCGTCGTCCGGCCCGTGATGCTTGGGCTTGGACTTCCGGTTGATGACCGCGCGCTGCGCAGCCGTGAACTTCCCGCTCATCCCTGGCTACGGCCCGTCGTGAGGAGGTTGGTGAGCTTGGACGAGGTCAGCTCGACGTCCGCCAGGATCTTCTTCGCCTGCCCGTTGATGAGCAGGTGCGCCACCATGCAGGTGACGGCGATGCCAAGGCCGAGGGCGGTGTTGTTCATCGCCTCGGAGATGCCGCGGGCGAGCAGCTGCTGCCGGCGGCCGGGGTCGGCCACGCGGTCGAGCGCGCTGAAGGTGTGAATGAGCCCGAGGATGGTGCCGAGGAGACCGATGAGGGTCGCGATGTTGGCGAGCGACCAGAGGGCGCCGATGCGCTTCTGGACCTGCGGCTCGATGTCCATCACCTGCTCTTCGATCGCGACGACCACGGCCTCTTCGCCGCGGTTGACCTGCATCAGGCCCGCGCGAAATACGCGGAGGATGGGCACGTCGTCGGCCTCGCAGAGCTTGATCGCGCGGTCGATGTTGTTCGCCTGCACCAGCTTCCGCACCTGCGCGAGCAGCTCCTTGCTGTTCACGCGAAA
>CAIOSS010000783.1 GCA_903860995.1 uncultured delta proteobacterium
CCGCCGCGACGACGAAGCCGCCGCCGACCGCCGCCGCGATCGCCGCGGTGCCGCCGAGCGCCAACACCAGCGCCACCGCGAAGAGCGCCAGCGCGACCATCGCCGCCGCGAGGGCCACGCCGAAGGCCACCGCCGCGCGCAGCGCCTCGGCCGCGTGCTGCTTCACCTCCCCGGTCGCCAGCTCGACCTCCAGCTTCACCAGCTCGCGGGCGTCGCCCAGCGCCTCGCGCAGCAGCTCCGCCAGCGGGGCATCTTCGATCTTCACAGGGTTCATCAGCCTTCTCCCTTCCAGCGCCAACGGGTCTATGTGTCGCCTTGCGCCGGGGCGGGCGGCGGCGGGTGCCGCCACGGCTTCCTCCCCGACTTCACGGCGCGCGGTTTGAGCACCTCGTCGAGCATCCCGGCCACCGGGGCGCCCTGCATCCGCTCCTGGAGGAGGTCGGTGAGCTCCTTCGACCAGGGCTTGCCCTCCGCCGCGCGGATGGCCTCCGCGAAGGTCACCGCCGAGGCCGCGTGGCGCTCGCTCTCGGCCTGCAGCTTCCGCCCGCGCAGGATGAGCCGGAGCACCCAGGCGCCCAGCATCAGCGAGAGCGCGACGGCCACCACCGCCACGAGCTGCATCAGCTTCACCCCGCCCTCGGTGAGGTTCGAGATCCTCGCCAGGAAGGACGGCCGCCCGGTGCGCTCCTGCTGCCGCTGCAGCTGCGTCATGGCGTCGTTGCTGCCGAGCACCACCTCCCGGGCCAGCGAACGCGAGGCCGCCGCGAGCGCCCCGGAGGTCTGCTCGTTGAGCAGGGCGGTGCGCAGCGCGGGGATGAGGTCGCGGCCGATGCCCTCGGCCACGCCGCGGCTCGCGGCCTCGACGGTCGCCCGGGTGATCCCGCCGGCCATCCGCTCCATGTCGCGCTGGTATCCCTCGCGCAGCGCCTCGCGCATGGCGCTCGCGACGGTCTGGCGCATCACCTCCGCGACGGCCGGCCCGAGGTCGCGGCGCATCCCCTCGGCGAGGCTGCGGCTGAAGGCGCGCGTCAGCGTCGCCATGTAGCGGGTGGCCATCGCCTCGAGGCGCGCGGTGCGCTCGGGCTCGGCGAGCGCGGTCAGGGCGCCGTCGGCGATCTCCCCGGCGAAGTCCCGCGCCGCGGCGTGCATCTCCGGGCTCGCCATCAGCTGGATCATCAGCCGCTGGTTCTCGTCGTCGTTGAGCGCGCGCAGCGTGGAGTTGATCGCCGCGGGCGGCGTGGCGGCGGCGATGTCGCGCGCCATCCCCCGGGGCGTCAGGGCGCACCCCAGGGCTGCGGTCAGCCAGAGCAACCCGAGCGCGCGCACAAGAGACGGAGAGGTCATCGCGCCGGTCCCGTCGCACGCGGAGTGCCACCCGCCGCCGCGCCGCGCACCCACCGACACATGGTGTGGCGGGACGCCCCGCCCCCGTCGCTCCGGCGCTCAGGTGTGGCGCGATGGCCGGAGTGCCCCCGCGACACAGGCGCGCTGACCGCTCCGGGGGCCCGCTCAGCCCGCCGCTTCGTCCTCCCCCTCCTCGCGCAGCAGCGCGAAGCCCAGGTCAGCCCCCTCGACCGCCGCCGTCGCGTAGGCCGCGGACGTCATCACAGGCCCGCAGCGCGGGGTCGACGGGGGCGCACAGTCGAGCTCGATGCCGACATGGCGGAAGCCCATCGCCTCGAGGCGGGCGACGAGACCGTGGGCGCGCATCGCGGCGAGGGCGCCGTCGGGCCCGTAGATGCCGAGGAAGCGGGAGGCGCCGCGGGTGGAGTGCGAGAGGTCGAGGAGGTCGTCGCTGCCGATGGGCTGCTCGTCGCCCGCGCGTTCGAGGGGGCCGAGACCGCGCGCCACCCCCACGCTCTCGGCGCGCGGACCACGGAGGGGATAGCGGGCTCCGGTACCACCAGGCGTTCACGCTTCGACGGGCCTCCCGAAGCCGCGGAGCCTACCACCGTGCGGTCGCGGGCCATCCTGCGCCGTTCTCGTGGCCATCCCGGCGCGGGTGCTAGGGTCGGTTGGCTCTCGTCCCCCCCGGCGCTTGCCAGTACCCCACGGAATGTCCCCCCTGCGCGCACTCGTCCTCCTCGCGGTCCTCTCGTCGGCCTGCGCGCTGGGGGTCGCTCCCGACATCCATGACACGGGCCTCGTCGTCGACGAGTGGCGGGTCACCCGCGACGCCGGCGTCCCCGACGACCTCGGGTTTCCCGACGACCTCGGCGCGCCTGCCATGGACGCCCCCGCCGCGGA